>JBBRHB010000431.1:0-4908 GCA_038223355.1 Chloroflexales bacterium | reverse complement strand
TTGCCCTCATACGCGACCGGCGCATCTGGTGGCTGCTGCTTGGTGGCGCGCTCTTTGTAGTCTTGGATGCCGTCGTGGGCCTCGGTATCGTCAGCCGCGTCATCGACATCAAACGCTTTGTCCAGGGTGTGCAATTTCAGGACCTGGCCCAACAAATGCGCTTGGCCGAGTACCGCAACGCCATCGCGATCATCCTGCGCTATCCGGTCTTCGGTGTCGGCTTTGGTGCCGGACCCGAGCTTGACCTAGTCACCGGTGTATCATCGATCTATCTCGCCATGGGCGAGCGTCTCGGCCTTGTCGGCCTAGCGAGCTTCGCAGGCATCATGCTGGCCTTTTGTGCCATCACCCTGCGCCGTGCTCGCAGCCTGCCTGAGGAGCCGCGCAGTGTCCTCCTAGGTGTTCAAGCTGGCATCGTCGCCGCCCTGACCGTGGGCATCGCCGACCACTACTTTTTCAATATCGAGTTCGCCCACATGGTCGCACTTTTCTGGGGCGTCGTCGCCCTGGGCATGGCCGCCCTCTATACTAACCAACCGCCCACCGTGTCCGTCGTCGCCGCTACGTCCGTCTCCCCGCTGCTCCCCCTCGCCCCTCCGTGGGCGAGGGGGCCGGGGGGTGCGGGGCATAACAAAGGAAACCCATGACCGACAAAAAGCCTTTTACCCCCGAGTCGCTGCTAGAGCTACGGGGCGTCTCAGACCCGCAACTTGCCCCCGATGGTGTGCGTGTCGTCTACCTCGAACACTGGATCGAGACCATTGCCAAAGACGGCCATGACGTTCCCTCGTACCGCTCTACCATCATGCTCAGCGATGGTCCCGATGTCATGCCGCGCCGTCTAACCTGGAGTCCCGGCGGCACCGCCAGCACACCGCGCTTCTCGCCCGATGGCCGCTACCTGGCCTTTACCTCGACCCGCCACGGCGAAAAGCCCCATCTCTACGTGCTCGCTTTCAACGGCGGCGATGCCCGGCCTTTAACGACTCCCACGGAACTCAGCGAAGGCGTTCAGTCCTTCGACTGGCACCCTGATAGCAGCGCGCTCTGCTTTTTGACCACTGGCCATAAAACTGCTGACGATCACAAAACCGCTCACACCCACGACGAGCGCGTCTTTGATGGTCGTTTACCCTTCAAATTCGATGGTGCCGGCATTCTTCATGCCGACCGCAGCCAGCTCTGGCGCGTGGGTCGGGATGGCAACGGTCTCGCGCAGATCACCAACACGCCCTACGATATCGAAGAGCCGCGCTGGTCGCCTACCGGCGATGCCATTGCCTTTACCAGCATTGCCCGCCCCGAACACGAGTGGAGCTACATCCGCGACCTCTTTGTGCTCGATATCAAAACCAACGAACTGCGCCAGCTTACCGCCTCCCAGGGTCCCGTTGAAGCGCCGACGTGGGATGCGACCGGCCGGCGCCTGGCCTTCCTGGGCCACAATCAGCGCTCTGGTCCTGCCACCAATGTTGGCGTCTGGACGATCGACCTCGCCGGTGGTGCTGCAACCTGCTTGACGGATGGCATTGATCGCTCGGCCGGCTCGACGACCCTCGGCGATGTGCATTTCGGCTCGCAGCCCGACCGCATCGCCTGGAGTGGCGAGCGGCTCTTCTTTACCGCGACCGACCATGGACGCACTGGCATCTACCACGTCCCGGCCTCCGGTGGCAAGGTCAGCCAAAGCAGCACCTCGGGCCTCTCGGTCCTCAACTTTGCGCTCCAGGCCGGCACCATCGCCTTCCACGGCGAGACGAATACCCGCATCGGCGAAATCTACACCATGACCGAGGAGGGCAAAGCCGTCGCTCGCCGCTCCCACGCCGCCGACGAGCTTGCGAGCAGCTATACCGTCAGTATCCCCGAGCACATTGCCTTCAAAGGTGCCGACGACTGGGATCTCGAAGGCTGGCTGATCAAACCCGCCGGCTTTACCGAGGAGCGGCGCTACCCGCTCGTCCTCTACATTCACGGCGGTCCGCACATGGATTTCGGCAACGGCTTCTTTCACGAGTTCCAGGTACTTGCCAACGCCGGCTTTGGTGTCTTCTTCTGCAACCCACGTGGCGGTCGCTCCTACGGCGAAGCCTTTACCAACGCTGTCCGCTTCCACTTCGGCGAAAAAGATTACGACGACCTGATGAAAGCCGCCGACCTGGCCGCAAGTTGGCCCTGGGTCGATCCCGCGCGTATGGGCATTATGGGCGGCTCCTACGGTGGCTATATGACCAACTGGATCATCACCCATACCGATCGCTTCGCCGCCGCCTGTACCCAGCGTTCGATCTCCAACCTCGTCAGCTTTGCCGGCACCTCGGATATCGGCCCGCGCTTCTCCCGCGACGAATTTGGCGGCCTACCCTGGACCGACGAAGAGTTTCTTATGAGCCACTCCCCGATCCGCTACGTCAAAAACGTCCGCACGCCCACCTTAATCCTCCATCAGGAAAACGACCATCGCTGCCCCATGGAACAGGCCGAACAATTTTATACCGCGCTGGTCTACCTGGGCGTCCCCGTTCGCTTCGTCCGCTTCCCCGAGGAAGGCCACAACCTGTCCCGCAGCGGTCAGCCCCAACGCCGCATCAACCGCATCAACCATATGATCAACTGGTTCGATCACTACCTCAAGATTGGTGTGGAGGAGCAGTCCTAGGCCATGCTGAGCTGCCGTATGGGGACCGTAGAGGACTGAGTAGAGAACGGAGGGACGGTACTGTGCTAGAGATTAGGCGGCTGGCACAGTACCGTAAAATCATATGCATAGCCATCATCGTGCTGGAGTAAGCGGCAGCGATCGGGATGGACATCGACTCCTTGAACCCTGAACATTGGTCGCGCCCTTACGATCACCCGTCCCCGGTACTGCCCTTTGTACTTGCCCCGAAGATTGTAGGCGGCAACAAGATCCCCGGTTTGTAATCCTCGCTGTCGTTTGTGCCGCGCGCGATGTTGGATTGGGAAGCCGAATTTATCGGTCGCACACATTTGACGATTCCCATGCCCCGTTGCCCGGATGTAGATCGGCCTAACGTGCCGAATCTCTAAATGTGGAGGCGTGCTCTCCCCTACACAGGCCGCATCGATCCAATGTGTTTTTGGCAAATTGCGCTGGACCCGATTGTACTGAGTGCGCCCGCCTGTACCAACCTCTAAAGGTAGTGCTAGAGCTGTAAGCTTCCGCAGCAGTGCTAAACGAGTACTATTAACCGCGGCTGCATCCTTCAGCGATATTTTAACCTGGGCTTGAATATGGGGGTATCCGAACTCACCGGCAGTTTGATCTCCTTTAGCTTGGTTGCAAGAGTGACATGCGAGTGTCAAGTTGCTCACGCGATGAGATCCTCCGCGACTTTTGGGTATAATGTGCTCGATCTCCAGGCGTACTGCCTTCTTACGACAGTATGCACATGCCCAATCGAATTTGTGTAATAGGTACTGACGAACTTCATAGCTCTGTAATTCGCCTACCCGATACTCGCTATTTTCGGCCTCGGTACGCTCTACTATCGATGAGTCGAACTTGACCAGCTCCAAGGTAATTGCCGTGAGCGGGCACCAGCGCCGCAGACGCCCGATCCATGTTTGGATGTTTGCTACCCGGCTGGCAAGTGACGGCGGTAGCCATTGTGGAGGACGGCATCGATTCGCAAATCGAGCAGCACGATAGCGCGTCTTCCGACTTCGCCGTCCGCGGCGTATTGCACGACGCCGACGTAGTCCATCCCGAATTTGCGCCCCGCGATGTTCAAGTTCAGCAGCCCATACCACCTCACCTGTCATGTCATTTACTACACTTATCCCGCTCGTCATGCTCCCTGGGTCAATTTTAACCCGCAGCGGCTGTACTTCGATTTGCTCAGGAACGTATTTCAAGATGATGGTAAAGGGCGCCTGCCGCCACACCGCCGCTTGTCCACCAGACAACAATGTCCGTGCCCGCCCGGGATGGACTGGATTTAGGGGCCGTTGATTGGTGTCGAGCACAAACACCTTGCTCAAAAAGAGCCTCCCTTTCGGGGTAATAGTCACCTAGGCAATGTACCAATGGCTTGTTGGATGCCATTCCCGAACGTCTTACCGCAACGTCCATAAAATGACACGCTAGAGCATAAGACTGGTGAAGCATCTTATGGTAGCATGACCATCGGAACGTAGGTCCGAAGACCTGAGCCGGGTCAACATCGGCTTCACTGCAAAGCGGTGAAGCCCTCTCTTAATTAGAGGGTTGTTGACTGAGCTACAGCGCCGTGTAGAGCATACTATGCATGCCATATATATACAATCTACAGATCTACAGATGTTGGTACCCGTCTTTTACATACTACTATCCTGTTATACCAAAGGGCCTAGCAGAGCAAGCGGAGGAAAGAGAAAGATGCTGACCCGGATTGGCGACATTACCGTGAGTCGACTTACGGCGCTAGGGCGAACTGTCGTTGAATACAACGACCTAGAATTCCTGAAGTCCATCGCTGATGAGGTAGGACTCGGGGAGCATCCCCGTTGGCGCACTTCTATACTTAACGCGCTCGGGCGCGACAGCCGCTTCGTACGAGAAAAAGTAGCCCAGCAAATTGGCCCACAGTTCAGACGAGTGCGCGTCTTCTCACTGGTGGCTGCAAATCCCATCCCACATGCTCCTTTACCACCGATGGATCTGCCGCTAGATCCATGGCGGCGCCGGGTTTTCGTGGGGATGATCCTCGGCATGGACCCGCACCTAGTTACTGCAGAGCATGGTGACGCCGTTGTGCCCCTGCTTGGCGAAGCATTTCAACTTTTGACACCGACACAGCAGCTCCGCGTCAGCACAACCTACGGTATCGGTGGATACAAACGTCTGACCCAAGAACAACAGGCGGAGCAATCAGGAGTGCGTGCAGTCAGCATCCGTAACAGTGT
>JBBRHB010000430.1:0-4927 GCA_038223355.1 Chloroflexales bacterium | reverse complement strand
CATTACCCAAAACGCTATCATTTTAGCACAAGGGAGGATAACCTCCGCCCTAGGCCACTAAACTAGGGCTGCCCGGGGACCGGCAGGTGCAAGACTGCCGCCTGGAGCGGATCCATTACCGCTGGATCAGGCGCAACATTGAAGTATGGCAATAGCTGCGAAACCACTTTCTGGTAGACCGGAATGGCGGTGCCGACGCCCCAAATATCATCTTTGGGCCGGTCGATTTTGACCAGTACCGAAATTTTCGGGTGCTCCGCAGGGGCCCAGCCGACGACCGAGCCGATCGTGCCGTTATTATCGTAGCCACCGTTGACGGCGATCTGTGAGGTGCCGGTCTTGGCGACGACGCGGTAGCCCGGTACCAGCGGCATGTCATGGTAACGGCCCGTCAGGGGGCCCCATACCGTCTGAGCATATTGGTTCGCATTCTTGACGAGCATGTTACGAATCTGGTCGGTCACCCCTTGATCTACCACCTGCCGCACGACCTTGGGCTGGACCGTCTCGCAGCTGCTGCCGGTACAGCGCTCACGCACGACGTGGGGCCACATGAGCTTGCCGCCGTTGGCCACAGCCGAGATAGCTGTTAGATGTTGTAAGGGCGTTACCGCGATGCCCTGACCAAAGCTATTTTGATCGAGCGTCAGGTCGGACCAGTTGTCGCCGATTGGCCAGTTAACGATGCCGCCTTCCTCACCGGCCAGATCGATGTTCGTCGGTTCGCCGTAGCCAAAGGCTTTAACATACTGGTAGAACTTTTCGCGCCCAACCTTTTCGCCAAACTGCAAAGCTGCCACATTCGAGGAGCGATATAACATCGTTTCGGGATTGGTTGCGCCGATGCCTGCCGAGTTCCAGTTGTGGAGCGTATAGCCATAGCGCTGAATTGATCCCACGTCGCTGACGGTGGTGTCAGCGGTGAAGGAGTTGGTTTGCAAGCCCGTTGCGGTCAGGAGCACCTTGAAGGTGGAGCCCGGCTCGTATAGATTGTTCATCGCCGGATTATGGTTGTAGAGCGCCGGATCGAGATCGACATAGTTATTCGGATCGAAGGTTGGCCAGGAGGCCATGCCCAGCACTTCGCCGGTGTCGGGCTGCATCACTAATACAGTGCCGCCTTCCGCATGGTGCTTGTCAATCGCCTCTTTCAGCGCGTCTTCGGCCACCTTCTGCACCGTGCTATCGATCGTTAGCTTGATATTCGCGCCATCTTGGGGCTGGCGGATCTGTTGGGGCGCGATCCAGATCGGCTGCTGCCCGGCATCTTGTTGCGCCTGGAGCGTGCCGGTAATGCCCTTGATCTCGCTATCATAAAAGCCCTCAACGCCGGTAATGCCGGTGCCTTCGTAGTTGGCAACGCCGACTACCTGCGCCGCGAAGCTACCCTGTGGGTATTCGCGCTTGGCTTCGGGCAACAAAAAGAGACCATCTGGGGTCTGGCCGTTCTGGCCGAGCTTACGAATCTGGTCGGCGGCTTCGGGCTCGATCCAGCGCGCCAGGCGATCCCATTCCCGGTGCTTGTCGCCCAGCTTATGCGCCAGGTCGGCCGGCTCTAGCTTGAGGATAGGGGCCAGGAGCAGCGCCAGTTTCGCGGGATCCTTGATTGCGGTCGGGTCAATGTAGACGCTATCACGGTCGACGTTCAGCGCCAGCGGCACGCCATTACGGTCGCTAATCATGCCACGGCGTGGCTGTAATATGACATACTTCGTCAGCTCTTGCTCGGCCTTGGCCTGCAAGTCGTACCCATCATATTGTTTCCGAATCTGGATCGTTACCAACTGCCGCACCGTCATGAGTGACAAAGCGACGCATAGCAGCAAGACAACGTTGATACGGGTGCGGGAAATACCGTTGGGTCGGGAAGAAGCTACTTGTGCCATGATTCCTCTTAGCGCTGGGCGAGCAAGGGACCGTTATCGAGTTGGATCGTGAGATAGCGGGTTTGGACGGCGGTGGCAAGATGCATATGCAACGTGATGGCGTGGGACTGGATTACATCAAGCCGGTTGGCCATGGCGATGCGATACTGGTCTTGTTCCGCCGCACGGAGGAGCACTTTTTCGTCGGCTTGCAGCGCTTCTAGCTTGTAGCCACGCGTGGCGACGCGTCCGGTCTGCGCTAGATACAAAATGCTTAAGATGCAGACGACCGCGACTGCACCGGCGAGGAGGCCGGCCGACCCGAGCTGGAAGTAGCTACCGGCACGGTCGCGACGCAGGCGGGCCTTTTGGAGTGGCATAGGTTGCATTGGTTGCGAGGTAATTGCCATTGCTCTGCTCCTCATTCTCAAGCTTGTTCCGGTTTACGCGAGATCCAGTTTCTCTCCGACCCGCAGCTTGGCGCTCCTGCTCCGCGGGTTGACGTCGAGCTCGGACGCTCCCGCTTCGACCGGTTTATCCGTCACACTCCGGAGCACCGGCCGGTAATCGCAGGCGCGGTTGTCCAGATAGATACAGGCACGTGGCCCATCGCCGGCCGGTTGCAGATGAGGACATTGCTCAGCGAATAAGCGCGGCGGCAATAAACAGACTGCCGACGCTGCCTGGAGATAGTGCTTAACAATTCGATCTTCCAGCGAGTGAAAGCTGATCACCGCCAGCCGCCCGCCCGCTCTTAGCAGTTCTGTTGCGGCCGGTAAGGCTGCTGCCAGGGCACCGAGTTCGTCGTTGACCGCGATGCGCAACGCCTGAAAGGTTCGGGTTGCCGGGTGAATAGCGCCGGGCTTGCCGGGCACGATACTCTTCACCAACGCCGCAAGTTCCCCGGTCGAGGTCACGGGTCGCCGTTGAACGATCCGCCGTGCGATGCGGCGCGCCGCACGTTCCTCGCCGTACTGAAAAATCACGTCGGCCAGATCCGCTTCGCCCAGCGTATTCACCAACTCGGCGGCCGTTAGGCCCGCGTCGCGGTTCATACGCATATCTAGCGGCGCATCGGCATTGAACGAAAAGCCTCGCTCACCGCTATCCAGCTGATGCGACGAGACCCCGACATCAAGCAGTACCCCATCCACTGCCGCGAAGCCATGCGTTGCCGCCAGCGTCGCGATATCGCGGAAGTTACCTTGAACCAGCGTTGTCCGGTCGGCCCACGCCTTGAGCCGCTCCCCGGCCGCCGCCAGTGCTTCGCGGTCCTGATCGATGGCCAGGACACGCCCGGCCCCTGCGGCCAAAATTACTGCTGTGTGGCCACCGCCACCTAGCGTTCCGTCGATATAGCTGCCGCCGCGTCGGACCTTCAGCCCCTCCAGCACCTCCGCCAGCAAGACCGGCGTATGTGCGAAGCTGGCCACTGCTCCTAGATACCAAGTGCAGCGAGGGTTGATGCGACACTGTTGCCCTCGTCACTGAGTTCGGCCAACGTCGCTTCCCAGCCTTGCTTAGCCCAGATCTCGAAATAGGTATCCATCCCGGCGACGACCGTGTCTTCGCCGATGCCAGCATATTCGCGTAGCGCCTGGGGCAATAGAATACGACCCTGCTTGTCGACCTCGGTATCGAAGGCCTGGGCAAACAAAATGCGCCGCAACGAGCGGGCTTCTTGTTGTCCCAGCGATAAGCCGCTCACTTTGGTCGATAGCTCTTGCCACTGTGTCATAGGGTAGACCTGCAAGCAGCGCTCGAAGCCACGGGTCACGACGAGTCCGCCGGCCAGTTGGGTGCGGAATTTAGCCGGAACCGCGAGTCGGCCCTTGATATCGACGCTGTGCTCGTATTCGCCCAGAAACACTCGGCTATCCTATCCGTAAAGCGGCCGGATTAGAACGTATGTTCATATTCCCCACTTTACCCCACTTTTCCCCAGGTCTAGTGCGATTATAGCCGCTATCAGTACAGTAATCAAGCCTTATTTAGGCCAATTTTGGGACGTGTTTAAATGCGGTTACGCGAAAGACTTTACAGACTGAGGAGGCGCGAGTGGTTGTTCACTGCATTCCAGTGCGATTAACGCTGACGCACATGGTAAGAATACGATGGTTTGTCGTAGGTCCTAAGCAAAATGGGCATATGGGGGATGGGAAAGGGGTATTCGCTTTAGCGTTAACGAAAGATCATCGACTGGTGCGCCGATACTCCGGCTAAAACGCCGTCGCCGACTGCCAACGCTACACTGGCCGCCATGCGTGCAGCATCGCCGCAGGCAAAAACGCCGGGCACCGTGGTTTCTTTCGAGGCGTCTGTCCGAATTAAAGAGCCAAACGGTCCTTCATCGAATGCGCAGCCAAGCTGTTCTGCCACGGGGCTGGCCATACGGATTTTGGAAAGCGTAAACAAACCGTCCATCGGCACCAGCCGACCGTCCTGCAGCTCGACAGTTGCAGTGTCCACGATCCGCAGCACGTGCTCCGGCTCGATTACCACACCTCGCACATTCAATGCGGCGACCTGTGCTTCATCAGGCACGAATGCCCTATTGGTGAACAACGTAACCTGTCCCCAGTCGGGCAGCAGCATGGCGTGATGGAAGGACAAGGGACCGGTCGCCAGCACGCCGATGCGGCCGTTGTCCAATTCGTAGCCATCGCAGTAGGGGCAGGGAAATACGCTTTTGCCCCACCGAGTTGCAAGACCATCGATCGCAGGTAGTTCGTCGACCACGCCAGTAGCAAGCACAAGACGCTTGCCATGCAATGTCTTGCCGGCACCGACGGTGACAACAAACCCGTCGTCGTGGCTGCTTGCATGCAAAGCGGAGCCATCCAGCCAGTGCACGTTCGGGTAGGCCAGCAACTGCGCCCGTCCTTCAGCTGCGATGGCAGCCGCGTCGCGTCCATCCTGGCCGAGAAAGCCGTGCGACTTCTGCGCGAACCGGTTGCGCCGAAGGCCGGCGTCGATCACCAGCACCCGGCGCCGGACACGCGCAAGTTGCATAGCTGCGGACAGTCCTGCATAACTGCCGCCGATGACAATTGCGTGGAAGT
>JBBRHB010000429.1:0-4935 GCA_038223355.1 Chloroflexales bacterium | reverse complement strand
GGGTTGAATACGTCTGCTGAGTATCTCGGTTAACCTCTGCTTGAGCGCCGGCGATGGGGAAGCCGAAGACGGGCAGCGCTCCGTTACCTTGCCAAAAGGGTTGGAACTGATCGGCAATGCACTGCTTGGTTTCCGAGAAGCATGTACTTGCCGCTGCCCAGCTTGTGCTGACCGGTGCGAGCAGGGGGAGGAGGAGTGCGACAATGATGGCGATACGTGAAGGTACATAGTGCTGCATAACAGCCTTTCTATAGGGACATCTCTATAAGCTGTTTCTGGGTGTCAGTTTACGAAGATTCTCGGTTGTTAGGCTGAAAAGCACATGATATGTGGTACAACAACGTATGTTATCCCTATAAAGGTCCCGTGCTAGTTGGGGAACGGCTTCCCTTTACGCCCAAGTGCGCTCTAACTCCCATACCCGCTCCTCGAAGGTAGCCGGATGGAAGTCGGCGCGTAGGCGACCCTGCTGAGCGAACGTGGCGCGTTGCACCGGGTCATTCATTAACACGTAGGTGGCAGCCACGAGTTCATCTATCGTCTGCCAGTGGCGACCATCGACGGCATCGCGGACGATTTCGGCGGGACCACCCACACCATACACCAGCGGAACGGCCTCTGCCGCCAGTGCCTGCGCGACCGTAATCCCAAAATGCTCGACCAGCTCTGGCTGTTGCTCGGCATTAATGCCATAGCCTCCTGCATGCCAGTAAAGGCTTGCCTGAGAATATAAGTGGCGGAGTTCAGCTGCCGGCAAATTGGGCGCGAGGGTAATGGGGGCCGTTCCCAGCTGGGCCTGTAAGGACGCGAAATAGCGGCAATGGCTGGGCTCGGTGGTGTCTAAACCACCCACCAGCACGAGCCGCCACGCACCGGCACCCATGGCATACAGCTGCTGAAAGGCCGCGATCAACAACGCATGGTTTTTAGCATGACCACCGGGGAAAAAGCGCCCGACGCTGATGATCAAGGGCTGCTTAGCTGTCTCTGGCCTCGGAACGAACTCGACCGGGGGATACAGCACCTGGCTCGACAGACCCCACCGCCGCGCGATCCAGCTCTGAGTAAAGTGGGAGTTGGCTACGAGCAACTGGTAGCGGCCAAGCGCTGCAGACGATAGGCTAGGTTGAGCCACGAGTTGGTCGGCGCTTACGGTTCGGTACCATGGCCGCCACCCCTGCGGACGGCGACGAACGGCATATAGTGCGACACCCAGCAGCCGAGGATCGTTGGCCGACGCATATGGTGGATTAACCTGCACGCTGATCCGCGTGGCCCCTGCCGGCAACTGCACGCGAAGCCATTGCGGGGTCGGACTCAAGCTGTGGGTACTCACCTTTCCTGCACACGCCACCTGCAGCTCTGTACCTGGTAATGGTGCTGCTGCGTAGAGTTCGATCAACCGGTTCGCTGATGTAGGCTTGAATAGCAGAGCCGCTTCAGCATCGCTCCAGCGAAACGCGCCATGTGGACCGTGCTCGGGTGGATACCAACCTTCAAGCAGTACATCAACATCCGGATTGTCAGCCAAGGGCGCAGGGAAAAAGACCAGCAGCCAATTGTGACGCGCCTGTGAGGCGACTACATCGGTGTGCGAGGCACCAATAAAGAGGTCGTACTCCGCCGACAAGGCCGTCACCAAGCGGCCGGTCGGGGCATCGGGGACTACGACGAGCGAAAGTGCTTGCAGGTCAAGATCGAGAAAGGTACCAATCTTGACCAGGTCCGCGGGCTGGTGCGTGATGATGGTGACCGCGTGGCGCTGCGCGAGGACTGCAGCGAGCGCTAGGCTATGCCGTTCGCCGCCTCCCTGCGTCAGAAGCCAGCGATTATAGATGGCAATACGCACGCCGAAATCTTATGTAAACATCT
Source organism: Chloroflexales bacterium (assembly GCA_038223355.1). Taxonomy (GTDB): domain Bacteria; phylum Chloroflexota; class Chloroflexia; order Chloroflexales; family Kallotenuaceae; genus JACDGP01. Next base: position 3,063 of record JBBRHB010000429.1, on the reverse strand, counting down.
GCTGGTTGCTCTGTACCCACTGGAGCAAACGGCTGATGCCTTCTTCGACGCCAACTAGTGGCTGCCAGCCCAGTTCACGCTCGGCCTTGGCGATATCGCTGACATAGACCGGCTGGTCGCCCGGCCGCCAATCGTCATAGCCAACCGTGATCGGATGGCCGAGCAGCTTTTCGAGCAGCGGCCCGAACTCGCTCCAGATCGCCAGGGTGTTGGAAGCGCCACCACCGATGTTATAGATCTTGCCGCTGGTCGTGTCGATCTGCTTGAGTGCGGTACAGTAGGCCGCAACCAGGTCGTCGATAAAGAGTAAATCACGCACCTGCTTACCATCGCCATAGATCATGAGCGGTCGGTTCAGGACGCTGGCGATCACAAAATGCGCGACCCAGCCCTGATCAGACACCCCGAGCTGCCGCGGTCCATAGATGCATGATTGTCTAAAAACAACGGTTTGTAAGCCATAGATCCGGCTGTAGTCGCGGACATACTGGTCTGCTGTGCCTTTCGAACAGCCGTAGGGCGAGTGAAAGTCAAGCAATTGGGTCTCAGAGACCCCGGCGGGCAGGTCGGCGTAGCTATAGCGCGTCGGCTGCTCCACGATCTGTACGTGCTCCATGCCGCCATACACCTTGTTCGTCGAGGCATAAAAGAAGATCGGCATGGGCTTGGCTTGGCGAGCAGCTTCGAGTACGTTAAAGCTACCGAGGGCATTAATCTCGAAATCTTCGCGCGGATTATTAACTGAGGTTGTCACCGCTACCTGGCCGGCCAGATGGTACACCACCTCATGGCCCTGCACGGCAGCTTGCATGGCCCCGGCATCACGAACATCGGCCTGCACAAATTCGAAGTCCGGGCCGTGCTGGTCACGTAGCCATGCGAGATTTTGTGCCGTTCCTGGGCGCGACAAGTTATCAAGCACGGTGACCTGTTCGCGCTCTGCGAGCAACGTATGGGCTAGGTTACAGCCAATAAAGCCCGCGCCACCGGTTATCAAGTGCTTCATACTGCTCCATAAAGGGGGGCTGCCTGAACCATGCTATACTATACACTGTCTACTATGAATGTCATTGACTTTGAGCATGTTTCCCGACATTTCGTCCTCCAGCGTGATCGCCGCAACAGCCTGCATGAGCGCGTTACCGGTCTTTTCAAACCCCGCTTACCCAAAGAAGAGTTTTGGGCTGTCCGGGATGTGAGCTTCAGCGTAGCCAAAGGCGAGACGCTCGGTTTGATCGGCCAAAATGGCTCGGGCAAATCAACGACCCTGAAACTGATTACGCGCATTCTAGAGCCAACCGCCGGTCGCGTGGCCGTCCAGGGGCGCATCTCGGCGTTGCTAGAGCTGGGTTCTGGCTTTCATCCCGATCTCACAGGGCGGGAAAATATCTATCTCAACGGCTCGCTGCTGGGCTTCAACCGCGCGGAGATGAGTGGGAAACTTGACCAGATCATCGACTTTTCCGAACTGCGTTCCTTCATCGATATGCCGGTCAAGCACTACTCTTCAGGGATGTATATGCGCTTGGCCTTTGCCGTCGCAATCAATGTTAATCCCGATATTTTGATTACGGATGAAGTGCTCGCGGTTGGTGACGAAGCCTTCCAGCACAAGTGCATGGATCGCATCTATGACTTTAAAAAACGCGGCGTGACGATCCTCTTCGTTTCACATGCGCTGGGCCAAGTACGCAATCTATGCGACCGCGCGCTATGGTTCGACCATGGCAAGCTATTGGCCGAGGGACAGTCGGGCGAGGTAGTCGATCAATATATGCGCTATACGCACCAGCTCGATACCGAGCGGCTGGCCGCGGAGCATCGGGGGCAGGTGGCTGCTGTAGAGCAGCCACCTGCCCCCGCACAGGCAGAGGTAGAGACAGAAGTCGCCGTCGTCGCACCGGTGATTGGGCCGGGGCAGCGTTGGGGCAGCCGGGAAGCCGAGCTTACGGACGTTGAGTTTCTGGATGGCCAGGGCGAGCCGCTGATGGCCGCGACAACCGGTCAACCGCTCACCATACGGATGCACTACCTGGCACATCAACCGGTCACCAAGCCGGTCTTTGGCTTGGCCCTGTATCACAGGAGTGGCTTCCACATTAATGGGCCAAACTCGCGCTTTGCTGGACTACCGATCCCCGTTATTGAAGGTAGCGGCTTTGTGGATTACCATATTCCGGTCCTGCCGCTGCTCGACGGTGACTACCTGCTAACTGTTACGATCTATGATTATCTGCTAGCTCATCCATTCGATCATCGTGACCGGCAGTGGTCGTTGCGCGTCTATGCTGCTACGGTCAATGAGCAGTGGGGATCGATTTATATTCCGGCCACGTGGTCCTGGCAACCGGATCAGGTCGTTGTGTGAAGGTCATGCCCCGCCTGCTCATAATCAGCCATGATGTAGTGGGTCAACGCATGGCGGGTCCTGGTATTCGTTATTGGGAACTGGCCCAGGTGCTCGCTGTCCGCCAACCGGTGATGCTGATCGCCCCACGGGCGATCGACCTGGCCTGCCCTGGCATACAATGTGGCCACTATGAGTGGGGTAACGCAGTCTCTCTCGCACACTGGCTTGAGCAAGCGGATGTCGTTTTCGCTAATGGCTTCGTACTCGTTGGCCATCCGGAGCTAGCGCACATCCCCCAACCTCTGGCGCTCGACCTATATGATCCAACGCTGCTAGAGAACCTGGAACTATTTCGCAGCAAGCCGACCGAGCAGCGTCTACATCAAAACCGGCAGGATACCGAGCTTTTATCCCAACAACTGGCTGCCGGCGACTTTTTTGTATGCGCGACCGAACGCCAGCGCGATTTGTATCTTGGTGCGCTGATGGGCGCGGGACGCATTACGCCGGCTGCGACCGACCAGGATCCAGAGTTGCGCCGATTAATCGACGTGGTGCCATTTGGCTTGCCGGTCGCACCACCGGTGAAGCAGGTGCCGGTGCTCCGCGAGGTTGTCCCTGGTATTGGTGCGCATGACAGTCTGCTCCTTTGGACCGGCGGTTTATGGGATTGGCTCGATCCTTTGACCCTCGTACGCGCCATGCCGCAGGTT
>JBBRHB010000428.1:0-4951 GCA_038223355.1 Chloroflexales bacterium | reverse complement strand
GAACCAGTTTCGCTTTGCCGCGCTGTCCGCAACAAATATGGTGACGGTAGCAAGCAAACCATTAGTGAATGCGCCGGGGCTCGGGCTAGCGCTGGGCTACGTCTGTGCGGCAGCGGTTGTGCTGATCACCGGGGCAGTATTGGTACCTGGTGCATGGCAGAAGTATGATCGGCAAGCGGAGTTAGGCGATTGGTCGTGCGTAGTCGCGATGCTGCTGCTCATCACGCCAATTACCTGGGATCATTATTATGTCTTGCTGATAGTGCCGGGCGCACTACTGTGGTATGAACGGCGGGAGCAGGTAGGTAGTGTGCGGCTTGCTCTGTCCGGAGAAGCATTGCTCATCTTGCTACAGCGCTATTGGCATTGGACTGCGTTGCATAGCAACTCACCATTGCTGATGATGTTTGGCTGCCTGGGCGTGCTGGTCATCTGGCTGACCTTGCTCGGCAGAAGGATAAGCAGTTGGCACCGAAGATGAGAAAAGACCGCCCGGCCATACGGCCAGGCGGTCTCGTGTAACTACAGTTATTTGGCGCGTTCCTTGAGATAGGTCATCGCGTCTTGGACGGTCGCAATCTTTTCGGCGTCTTCGTCGGGAATCTCAACACCAAACTCTTCTTCGAGCGACATAATCAACTCGACCAGATCGAGTGAGTCAGCATTCAAGTCGTCAGCAAACGAGGCCTGCGGGACAACTTTCTCTTCATCAACGCCCAACTGATCAACGATGATTTTCTTCAAACGTGGATCCACAACTTCATCCGCCATGTAAACACCCCTTGTACGATAAGATACATATGCACCAGGCTCCAATTAGCCCGATTTTTGAGGAAGGACCGAGCCGAGGACGCCATTTACGAAGCGACCCGACTGCTCACCGCCAAAATGCTTGGCGAGTTCAACAGCTTCGTTGATGACGGCTTTCGGTGGCGCGGGGTTCGTTTTATTAACCCGCAACTCCCAAATGGCCATGCGTAGGATGGCTTTGTCGATGGCCGGCATCTGGTAGATCGGCCAGTGCGGTGCGGCCGTTTCGATCCACTGGTCGAGTTGGCCCCGTTGTTCCCAGACACCCACCGCAATCTCCCGACAAAACTTCGCCATGTCGGGCGGAAACTCTTCGTCCGCCAGACGGTACTCCAGCACCTGGTCAAGCGGATGGTCGGTCAAGTCGACCTCGTAGAGCGCCTGCAGCGCCGCGATGCGTGCCCGATGGCGGAAGTTAGCCACCGGTGGCCTCGACCTCTTGAATAACGATGTTGACTTCTTGGACCGGCAAGCCGACCAGCTCGCTGAGCGCCTTCACGACCGCCGACTGGACTTCGGTGCCAAGGTCCAGCAGATTGACATCGTATTGTGCGACCAAATAGAGGTCGGCCTGGACGCTTCCATCGACGCGGATCACGACGCCGTGATCTGAGGCCGATCCGCGCAAGCGTTCGGCCACGTGCTTAGCGGGCACGGTGCCCATACGGGCCACGCCCGGAACTTCAAGCGTGGTGTGGATAATAATGTCAGTGAGCACCTGTGGCGAGATAGTGACCGAACCGTTCACGAGCATCTCCTTAACATCGTTATTGCTTCGCACGGTAGCGCTCAATGAACGAGGCGAGATAGCCGGTCGAGAAATCGCCGCGCCGAAAATTGTCATCCTGCATCAGCGCCTGATGAAAAGGAATGGTCGTGGTCACACCGGTAATGATACATTCGTCTAAGGCCCGACTCATACGGCTAATCGCTTCGGCGCGATCAGAGCCCCAGACCACAACCTTCGCCAGTAACGAGTCGTAGGTCGTTGGTATGGTATAGCCAGAATATAAGTGCGAGTCAATGCGTACGCCCGGTCCGCCCGGCGGCAAGTACAAATCGACTTCGCCACCTTCAGGCCGGAAATCGCGCTGGGCATCCTCAGCATTAATGCGACACTCGATCGCATGTCCGTTCATTCTAACGTCTGCCTGGGAGAGTGTCAAACGCTCGCCGGCAGCAACACGGAGTTGCCATTTCACCAAGTCCAGGCCGGTGACAAGCTCGGTGATTGGGTGTTCGACCTGGATGCGGGTATTCATTTCGATGAAATAATAGTTACCCTGCGGATCAAGCAAAAACTCCATTGTGCCGACGCCGGTGTAGTTAATGGAGTTCGCTCCCCGTATGGCATCGGCACCCATCCGTTGGCGGAGGTCAGCAGTGCCCACGGGTGACGGTGCTTCCTCGACCAACTTTTGATGGCGGCGCTGGATCGAACATTCGCGTTCGCCCAGGTGAATAAGGTTGCCATAGTTATCACCGAGCACCTGAATTTCGATATGGCGGGCGACGGGCAAGAACTTTTCGAGGTACAGGTCGCCTTTACCGAAGGCCGACTCGGCTTCGCCACGGGCCGTTGTATAGGCCTGCTGGATATCGCTTTCGTCGTTGACGATGCGCATGCCACGACCACCACCGCCAGCAGCGGCTTTAAGGAGGACAGGATAGCCAATCTGGCGGGCTAGCTCCCGTGCTTCATCAAGGTTGGCTAGCGTCGTTTGAGAGCCAGGGATCGACGGCAAGCCGGCAGTAATCATCGCCTCGCGGGCGGCCGCTTTGTCACCCATGGTGGCAATCGCTTCGGGTGTCGGACCGATCAGCACCAGCCGGCACTGCTTAACGATCTCGGCAAAGTAGGAATTTTCGGACAAGAAGCCATAGCCGGGATGGACCGCATCACAGCCGGTGATCAGTGCCGCCGAGATCAACGCAGGGGCGTTCAGATAGCTCTTGCCCGGCGCAGCGGGACCAATACAGACTGCCTCGTCACTTAAGCGCACGGCCAGCGAATCACGGTCGGCCTGCGAATAGGCCACGACGGTCCGAATGCCCAATTCATGACAGGCACGGATAATGCGAACGGCAATTTCGCCACGGTGGGCGATGAATACTTTGTCAAACATACGTGTCCTGGCTCAAAGTTAGTACATGGTCAAGCCGCCATCAATGGCGAAGGTTTGGCCGGTGATGTAGGCGGAGGCATCAGACGCCAAATAGGTGACCAGCTGTGCCACCTCATCGGGTTGGCCCCAACGGCCCAGCGGCACATGGGCCAGCGTCTCTGCTTTTAGTGTCTCCCCCAAGCCTGCCGTGATATCGGTCTCAACGAAGCCGGGAGCGATCGTGTTCGCGGTAATATTGCGTGAGGCCAACTCACGCGCGACCGATTTGATAAAGCCGATGAGCCCGGCCTTCGCAGCGGCATAGTTTGCCTGGCCGGCGTTGCCCATTAGGCCAACCACCGAACTGATGGCGATAATGCGACCCCGGCGCGCTTTGACCATCGGCTTCAAGGCCGCTTTGGTCAGCAGGTACGTACCCCGCAGATTGGTGTTGAGCACAGCATCCCACTCGTCGTCTTTCATACGTAGTAAGAGGTTGTCGCGCGTAATACCGGCATTATTAACCAGGATGTCGAGTTGACCATAGCTGTCAAGCGTTTGCTTAACGAGCCGCTGAACATCTGCCGGAGCAGCGACATCGGCCTGGACGGCCAGCGCCTGACCACCGGCAGCCTCAATCATACGCACGACAGCACTCGCCGCCTCGGCCTGACCATGGTAGTTGACCACCACCGTGGCCCCACTGGCGGCGAGTTGGAGCGCCGTCGCCCGTCCAATGCCACGGGAAGCGCCCGTTACCAGTGCTGTTTTGCCAGTTAAGTCGATTTGCATACGATCCTCGCTACTCAGGCCATCGTCCAGCCACCATCGACTGCCAGGGTCTGACCGGTGATAAACGACGCGCCGCGCGATGCCAGAAAGATGATTGGATAGGCCGCCTCGTCGGGCAAGCCGACGCGGCCCTGCGCCGCTATGGCGAGCCCCATCTGCTGGACCTCCTCCGGCAGCTGCGCGTGAAAGTCCGTGGCGATGAGCCCGGTTGCCACGGCGTTGACCGTAATATTCCAGGGGGCGACCTCGCGTGCCAGGGCACGGGTCAAGCCGAGGATGCCACCAGCAGTCGCACTATAGGGCAGCTGGCCAACGCTGCCAGCCCGGCCTTGCAGACCGGTGACATTCACAATGCGGCCATAGCGCGCTTTCATCATCGGCTTGAGCGCAGCCCTGGTCATGCTAAAGACCGTGTGCAGATTAGCCGCAAGGGTGGCCTGCCATCTCTCAAGCGTCGTATCCAGCACACTACCGTTGCCTACGACTGCGGCATTATTGATTAAAATATCCAGGCGGCCCCAACGTTGTAGGGTAGCGGCGACCAATGCTCCGCCCGCGACGCGATCACGCAGATCAGCACGATAGCCAACGGCCTCGCCCGGCAGTTCTGCACAGGCAGCGACAAGCGCATCGGCGGCATCGACGCGTTCACGGAAGGCAAACATGACGCGCGCACCACGAGCGACCAGCATGCGTACCGCAGCGGCACCAATGCCACGCGAGCCACCGGTAAGCAGCACTACTTGATCGGCGAAGTTCACGGCATTACCCAGCCGCCATCGATCACTAGCGTATGGCCGGTGATATAGGACGCGTCGGGCGAGGCCAAAAAGCGGACAGCAACGGCTACTTCCTCGACGGTACCGAAACGACCGCTCGGAATAGCTTTCAGTGCCCATTCGCGCTGGCGAACTGAAATATGCTCGACCATGTCGGTTTCGATATAGCCTGGGGCAACGGCGTTCGCGGTGACGCCCCAGCGTGCTGTATCACGGGCCGTTGCTTTAGTGAAGGCCAGCAAGCCGGCCTTGGCAGCAGCATAATTAACCTGACCAAGATTGGCGGTCAGCCCGGCCAAGGAGGCCACGTTGACGATCCGGCCGTAGGCTGCGGCTTGCATGGCCGGTAACACGGCCTGTGTGCAAACAAAGGCCGAGGTCAAGTCGATCTCGAGCACGTCGTACCAGTCGGCGTCATGCATGCGGGCGAAGGGCGCATCACGGGTAACACCGGCATTGTTGACC
>JBBRHB010000427.1:0-4959 GCA_038223355.1 Chloroflexales bacterium | reverse complement strand
CCTACGGTGTTCCGGGCGGACGATATCTTGATCCTCGATGGTGGGGTGATCGCCGAATATGGCAGGCGAACCGATCTCCAGAACGACCCCACTTCGCGCTTTTCGCACCTGCTCCGAGTGGGGCTTGACGAGGTGCTGGTTTGACGACCAATCTATGAACACCTTCCGCTATTACCGACGCCTGATCGAGGCCGCGCCCTGGAGTTTCGCAGGCGACCTCGGGTTTATCACGCTGTCATTGTTGGTTGACACAATTCCTGGGTTGCTGGCCCGTGAGTTTTTTAATGGCTTGAACGGTGCTACGCAGGCACATCTGGATCTGTCAACGATTGTCGTCCTGCTTGTGGTGTCGCGGATCCCCTGGATGGGAGCAGCCGTGGTGCTTTCCATGACCAGCACAACCTTTGTGTATACAGCGGGTGCACTGCTGCGTACCAACATGTTCCACCATATCCTGCACCGTCCGGGAGCACAGGCGCTGCCGGCATCTCCAGGGGAGGCTATCAGCCGCTTTCGGGAGGATGTCGACGATACCCTCTGGGATCTGATCAAATTCAATGATCTTGTTTCCTTTGCGGCCTTCGCGGCGGTCGGCTTGGTCATTATGGTACGAACCAACCTGCTGATCACTGTGGCCGTCTTCCTGCCGTTGGTCCTGGTCACGCTGATTGCGCAACAGGTACGCCGACGACTGGAGGAGTACCGTGCTGCGAGCCGCGCATCGACCGGCAACGTAACAGGCTTTCTGGGCGAGATCCTCGGGGCCGTTCAGGCCGTGCAGGTTGCCGGTAGTGAAGATAGTGTGGTACGGCGCTTCGGCCGATTGGGCGAGCAGCGACGCGCCAGCGGGCTGCGTGACAAGCTATTTAGTCAGATCCTGGAATCAATCTCCTGGAATACTGTCAGCCTCGGCACCGCGGTTATCCTGCTGTTCTCCGCTCAGCAGATGAAAACGGGCCGCTTCACTGTTGGTGATTTCGCCCTGTTCGTTTATTACCTCGGACGGATCGGTGATTTCACAGCATTGTTTGGTATCTTGCTCGCGCGCTACCGGCAGGCGGGCATCTCATTCGTGCGTATGGCCACGCTCCTGGAAGGAGGAGCCCCGGGGGATCTGGTGGTTCCCCGTCCTGTCTACACGCGCGGCCAATTTCCCGCGATTCCCCAGCCAGTACGGCAGGCTGACGAACAACTCCAACTGCTTGAGGTAAAGGGACTGAGCTTTCACTATCCGTCTAGCGGGCGTGGTATCGACGACGTTGACCTGCAGCTCCCCGCGGGCAGCTTCACCGTCATCACCGGTCGTATCGGCTCCGGCAAAACCACCTTCCTCCGCACCCTGCTTGGCCTCTTGCCCGCCGAACGGGGGCAGATCCGCTGGAATGACCAACCGGTCAGTGATCCCGCCACCTTCTTCGTCCCTCCGCACAGTGCCTATACCCCCCAGGTTCCCCGTCTCTTCAGCGATACCCTCAAGGACAATCTGCTGCTCGGCCTCGACGAAAGCGGGGTTGATCTGCAGCAGGCCCTGGCGTTGGCTGTGCTGGAGGATGACCTCCGCCAGATGCCAACGGGGCTTGATACCCTGATCGGGACACGGGGTATGCGACTCTCTGGAGGGCAGCTCCAGCGAGCGGCCGCGGCCCGGATGTTCGTGCGCGACGCCGACCTTTTGGTGTTCGATGACCTTTCGAGTGCGCTGGATGTGGAGGTGGAGGCACAGCTCTGGGAACGACTCTTCGCCCGTCACCACCAAGTGCCGATCACCTGCCTCGTGGTCTCGCATCGACGGGCTGCGCTGCGGCGGGCCGACCAGATCATGGTGCTGCGGGAGGGACGGGTGGTCGCTTGTGGGCGACTCGACGACCTGCTGGCCTCCTCCCCCGATATGCAACAGCTCTGGGCGAGCGGGGGTCGGATTCATTAGCCCTCCACGCCAGGCACATGGTCCCACTGTGTGCGCCAGTTCCGGTATCACCCGGGGCAAATGTCGTCTCCACCGCCGGCCGGTGGTGCTCCACCACGTCGCCCAAATATTGGTCAACCGTGCTGCACAGGAAGCCGCTGATCCCCATGACACCCCTCGCGCCCGCTTCATAACAGCACAATCAGCCGATCAGGTTCCACGGTGGAGGAATCCCCTGTCGCGCTTCTGCGTGGTCGTCACGCAATTAGATGGAATTAGCCACGACGCTGTCACATGTTTCTTAGGGAACAGTCAGAGTGTTCCACTTGGAGCCACAGATACCGGTGGCGTGTGACATCCTGCAATCACGCTAGATCGTGACGAGGAGATGACCACCATGAGTGTTACCCCGATGAACCCCGCCGTTCCTCCGAGGAGCAGGATCCACCCACAGCGTCAAGCCGAGTTCGAGCAGCAAGCCGACCAGATCGTTCGGGCGGTGCTCTGTATGAATAGCCGCCATCAGATTGAGGCTGCAGCCGCAGCCGATTGGGAAGCCGGGATACGGCTGCTCGAAAGTGAGCAGCCTGCGGTCCAGAGTGTGGGCATGCTGCTCTTACTGCAGGCGATCACTACGACCGACGGCCCGGCACGTGAGGCGGCGGGACAGCTCCTCGCCGAGATGCAGCCCGGACCGTAATCCGCGTTTCGCGCCAATTCTTGGAGTTGGCATGGCCATGTTCCAAAGGCAGTGTCACATCGTTGTGCACCGCCGGTGCTTGCCACAGAGCCCCAGAGACTCCACTAGCTAAAACAGCGCAAAAGATGTAGCCCACCGGCCTCCCGTTTACCGAAAGAGAAGGGGGTGTTGTATGAATGCGTCTACCACTCGACGTCATCTGGCACGATCGTTGTCGTTCCTTGCAATCGTCGGCCTTCTGGTTCTAGTCACCGTGCCGGTGCATGCTGCCAGCACGCATAAAGTCGTCGTTTTCTTACAGGGTCTCGGCTCCTCGCTTTCGCAGTCGCAAATCGCTGCTATGCGTAATTGTTCGGTGCCAGTGCAAGGCGACCCCTTCAGCAAGCTTAAGACTCAGCTGCTGAAGAACGGCACCTATCAATGCAGCGATTTTCTCCAGTTTTCGTATACGGGTGGTTTCACCGATGGGCAGGGATCTTGGCAGCCCGCGCCATATGACTGTATTGCCGCCGGTGCTCAGAGCTTGGCCAGCAACGCAAAGCTGCTCGCTGTGATGCTGAGTGACTATGAAAATGCTCATAGCGGCGTTCAAATCCGGTATGAATTAGTAGGACACAGCCTGGGCGGTTTGACAGCATTCGACGCGTCAGCCTTAGCGGGACCAGCATTCTCAGCCAACGCAATCGACAGCATTATCACGATTGATAGTCCGCTCAACCATATATCGGCTGCGAACTTACAGGCCCAACGTGCATCCTTGCCGGGGTATACGGTGCCACATCCGGCGCCAGCGTGCAGTTCCACAAATGCTGCACACGCGTACAACTTCACCTGGAGCCCGGCGATCATCGCGGTATCAGACGTGACGGATGCTCAGAGCAAACAGAGCTATATTGCCGACCGGCAAGCGGTGGTGACGGCGGGACAGGGCCAGCAGATCCGTTATATGACCACCGGCAACAGCTCTGATTGTGCATATGACGAGACGCTGTGTAATGTCCCAGGTACATGGTTGGACGATCGCTACAGTATGACAGTAGCTAATGCCAATCTTTCGACGACGTTTAACGAGGGGACGCACGGCTGCGTGGCGACATCATTTGTCGCGGATTGTTCCGCTGATACGCATCTGGCTGCATTACTCGATGGAAAAACTGCCGTTCCGGCCATGATCGCGTTCATGACATAGGGCAACAGTCAGTCTTGGGTGCGCAAAAGGGGATTGTCATGGAGCAACGACGGGAGCAGATTTGGCCTTCCAACGGTGAATGGCAGATGTTCAGGCTGCACTGTGGTATCCCGGGGCTGGAACGTGCCCTTACGACAGGTTTTGAAGCGATTGGATTGCGGGCGCACGGGACCGCCTTGACAGAGTTGCTTGTCGATGTGCCGTTCGGCTTCGCACTCCGGACCCTGGAGCTCCGGAACCGGACAAGCGACGACGTTGTTGTGCTCACCGAGAACAGCTGCCCGGAATACTGGGACGATGTGTGGGACCTCCAGCCGGCAGGTTTGCTGGTTGGCATCCCAGGCGATCCGATCCTCAACGATGTTCTGGCCCATATCGCGCGGGGCGAGCGGTACCGACTGACGCCCGCTGTCCCATCCCACCTCACGCCAGCAGAGCGGACTCTTCTCCGATCGCTCGCGCACGGCTGGGACAATAGACGCATCGCGCAAAGGTTCTCCCTCGAAGACAAAACCGTCCGCAACACGCTCACACGGATCTATTCTAAGCTCGGCGTGGCCAATCGCGTTCAAGCGGCCTTGTACTACTGGGGACGGACAGATTTGTGCAACTGAAGTGTGCAGGTGAAGATCTAAACATTCGAGGATTGACGATGCGCTCTCTAGGATATACGCTATCCATAAGTAAACAAGGGTTTAGACGGTAATACGATAGAGTAGCGACCATGCTTGAACTTCCAACCGGCATCGTCACGTTTCTCCTCACCGACATTCAGAACAGCACAAGCCTCTGGGAACAGGATCCCCTGGCGGCCCACGCCGCACTTGTGCGCCATGATGCGCTCGTTGAGGAGGTCGTCAGTCGCTACGGCGGGACGCTCGTGCGACCGCGGGGCGAGGGCGACAGCCGCTTTGCCGTGTTCACTCGCGCGACCGACGCCATGGCCGCCGCCGCCGCCCTCCAGCAGGTCTTCTCGACCGAGCCCTGGCCGACCGCCAGCCCGCTGAGGGTCCGCATGGCGCTGCATACCGGCGAGGCTACCGTCCGCGAGGGTGATTACTACGGCCAGACGGTCAACCGCTGTGCCCGCCTCCGCGCCGTGGCCCATGGGGGCCAGACCCTCCTCTCGCAGGCGACCTACGAACTCGTCCGCGATGCCGTCAC
>JBBRHB010000426.1:0-4963 GCA_038223355.1 Chloroflexales bacterium | reverse complement strand
AGTGCCGGCAAAACCGAAGACACTCGACAACCACCGCCTCGGGATCCGGCGGCGTTGGCACGCTGGCTGCTTGCCTATGAAGCCGGTGAAAAAACGAGCCCGGAGGAGTTAGCGGCGGCGAGTGAACGCGCCTATCTACAGCTGCGCAAGCGTCTGGCGGTTCTGCTTGGTGCAACCGGATTCGACGCCCTGTGGACGCGCGCCATGCACCTGGCGCAACGGAGGCTCCCCGGGGAGACCCTGGAAGTGGACGTCGTGCCACCGACCGCTCTACAGCGGTTGCGTGCCGCCGTGCATGGACGCAACCCAGTCGAGACGCGTACTATCCTGGTTACCACGTTCGCCAGCTTCATCGCGTTGCTGTTCACGTTCATCGGTGAGGATCTTGGTTTCCGCCTGATCCACCAGATATGGCCGGAGGCGTCGTCGGGCGAGGCACCTGTACCGGGAGAGGACGCCCCACAATGAGTGAGCGACCCAGCGTGCCGTTAGAGGAGCCAGTATGAAGCCTGCGGATGGACACCGCGCCAACGACCTCGCTGTCCTGTACGATCTCACGCGCGACCTCGGCGCGCAGCCTGATCTGCCGACGCTGCTCGATACCATCGCCGCGCGAGCACTCGTGCTGCTTGCCGCACCTGCGGGAAACATCTACTTATATGAAGACCGGCATCGCGAACTGCAACAAGTTGCCGGCAGCAGTCCCATTCCCCTTGGTGCCCGTGTGCGCCTCGGTGAGGGCGTGGCCGGACAGGTCGCACAAACGCGCCGGCCCGTCCGGGTGCGTGACTATCGTACCTGGGTCCATCGTTCCCCGCAGTACGATGGGGTCGCGGTGACCGCAGTCGTGGGTGTGCCACTACTATATGGCGGCGCCTTCCTTGGCGTCTTAACGGTCGCAGAGCTCGAGACAACGGTGCGCCGGTTCACCACTGCAGATGTACAACTCCTGACTCTCTTTGCGGAGCACGCGGCCGGCGCGGTACACAACGCCCGGTTGTTCGCTGAGGCGCGGCTGCTGGAGGAGAGCGAACGGCTACGGGCGGACTTCATCGCGACGATCTCTCACGATCTGCGGACGCCGCTTACGGCGGCGCGCGCCGGGCTAGGACTCCTAGAGACGAGCACCCTGAATCGGCTGCGGCCGGATGAAGTGCACCTGCTGGCGACTGCGCGGCGCAACATTGAGCGTCTGCGACTCCAGATCGACGATCTCCTCATCTTCAACCAGGTCGAGGCACACACCCTACACCTCGACCCCGCGCCCCTCGATCTGCAGGTTGTTGTGCGCAGCGCGTTGTCGGCCGTCGATCCGCTGCTGTACGAGAAAGGGCAGTCCCTGGACGTAACGCTCACGGAGCCTCTGCTGACGGAGGGTGATCAGCAGCGACTGGAGCAGGTGGTGGTAAACCTGTTGGTCAACGCCCACTGGCACACGCCAGCCGGAACCCGCATTGTGATTGCGGGCCAGTGCACGGAGACGGAGGTCATCGTCTCCGTGCACGACAACGGCCCAGGCATCCCCGCAGAGGCATTGGAGCGTATCTTCGGCCGCTTCTACCGCCTCAACTCGGTCCCCAGTGGGTCGGGACTCGGCTTGGCAATCGTACGCGCGATCGTCGAACTCCATGGGGGCAGAGTCTGGGCTGACAGCGGGCCAGGGCAAGGTGCGACCTTTTGCGTCGCTTTGCGCCGCGCCAAGCCGTCGTGAACACGTTCGGTAACATTGGTAAAAGGGTACATGGAGCAGCAGACTCGCGTACGCGAGGAGAACAAAGAACAAAGTCGCGCTCGGTGAACCACTCGATGACATCAGCATAGCGCAGGCGGGAGCGAACGTACCAGCGAACCGCCAGGGCGATGATATCATCAAGGAAGGCTGGTGGGAAGAGGCTCACTACGCTGCCGAGATACAGAGCTATTGCCCAGGGCGCGCTGCTATCGGTACCGCTAAAGAAACCGTGGAACAGCACCAGCAAATAAAACAGGAAGCTTAGGTAATGGAGCAGCCGCCACACGCGGTAGCCGATGAAGCGGCGGATATAAAATGTGAGCGAGTCCAGTAGGCCGATATAGAGCCCAACCTGGCCGAGGCCAACGCACACGGGCCGCATTAGCCCAAGCGGACACCATACTCCTGCGAGGCGTAGTCATACATCACGTCCACAAAGGGGATGCCGCTCTTGAAGCCGCGATACTGTGGCTTGACCTCGGAGAGCTGGATCATGAAGCGAATATCACCAAAGGCAACATGGCCATAGAGTGACAGGCGCTCTTCACGCTCGAGTAAGGTGAAGTCCGATACGAAGTCCGGATATGCGCGTTGCAGGTGGCCGTAGGCGGCTTCCAGGTGATCGACCACGAAGCCGATGTGATGAATCCGCGACGGAATACCGTCTGACAGTGGCGCGTGGGGATCGGCATCAAACAAGAAGATCGCGGTATTGCCCGTGGTGACGACCGTGAGATGGGCATCATCGCGCACAATCTGCATTTTAAGGCCGATATGGAAGAAGTCGCGAGCGGCTTCGCGCGCATGCGTGGCGATGGCAAGATGGTCGAAGCCATAATTGGTCCATTCGCCGGCGGCAGGGTTGAGCGGTCGCGATTCAACGACCAGACGGGCGTCACCATAGTGATCAAAGATTTCACCAACGAATATATCGGGGTAGATCAAGGTGCCATCGGGACGCCGCACGGTTACCCGGCTGGCGGCCAGATAGTTGTGAGGGATGACCTGTTCGATTAACTGGTGAACGATCTGCATGCGGTTCGCCGTCCCGCTGTACGTTTGTCCTGCGATCTCAAAACTGATTGGGATCAACTCGTCGCTCACTGCTTGCTCCTATGCGTTTCTCTGCTATTATCACGCTGGGCCGTATTCTATAATGAACTCTCTCTTAAGTATACCTCTGCGAGCAAGACGTGACAGCGATAACAATTCGAGCGATCAGTGCCCGGGATGCCCGCTTCCTGCTCAAACCGGGCGAGGGCGCAGACGCGGTGCATACCGCGTCGGAATATGCGTATGCGGTGGCGCAGATCGAGGGTGAAGCGAGCGGCCAAACTCACGGCCAATGGCAGGGGACCGGCCTGGCATTTACCCTCGGTAGCGGCAATGAATGGGTCTGCGCGGCGATTCTTGCGTTGGGCGCACCATTAATCGGTCGTGAGATCGAAGAACTTATGGCCGATTTTGGACGAGTCTTTCGCGAGATCGCTGACCATCATCAGTATCGTTGGCTTGGCCCGCATAAAGGTGTGGTGCATCTTGCCCTGGCGGCGTTGACCAATGGCTGTTTCGACCTATGGGCCAAGGCGCGTGGGGTACCACTCTGGCGTTTGTTGCTTGACCTGACAGCAGAGCAGGTTGTCGCGTTGCTCGACTTAAGCTACCTGGAAGAGGTGCTCACGTCCTCACAAGCCATCGCGTTGCTCCAAGCCGAGCAGGCGGGGCGGCCCACACGCACGCACATCCTGACAGACGGCTATCCGGGTTATGACACCTCGGTCGGATGGTTCCACTACAGCGATGAGCAGATCACCGCGAATGCCGCCCGAGCGGTGGAGACAGGCTTCGGGGCGCTTAAGTTGAAGGTCGGAGGGGCGGATACCGCGCGGGACGTACGGCGGGCACACTTGGTGCGAGCAGCGGTTGGAGCCAACGTGGAGATTATGCTCGACGCCAACCAGCAATGGAGCCTCCCCACGGCGATTCGCATCTGCCAGGAACTGGCCGACATGCGGCCCTATTGGATCGAAGAGCCGACCCATCCCGACGATCTCCTGGCCCATCAGACCCTCGCGCGGACCATCGCGCCGACATGGCTCGCGGCCGGGGAACACATTCCGCACCGGGTCCTTTTCAAGAACTTCATGCAGGCGGGCGCGGTGCATTTCGTCCAGGTGGACTGCACACGCGTCGGCGGCGTGAGCGAGTTCATCACGGTAAGCCTGCTGGCGCGTATTTTCGGGCTACCGGTGGTACCACATGTGGGCGACATGGGGCAGATTCATCAGCATCTGGTGCTGTTTAACCACGTAGCGCTTGGGCACCCCATCGTATTCCTGGAGTACATTCCACATCTGCACGATTATTTTCTCGAGCCGGCGGAAGTCGTTGACGGCGTATACCGCACGCCACAGGCGGCCGGCAGTAGTTCGGACCTCAAGAGCCCATGAGGGGACTGGCAACGGATGTGATACCACTCGGTATTTTTATCCAGCAGTAGAAACTCGACACAATCGCAAGCCGACGATTATAGTCCGCGGCCTCGTCCTATTTCGCATCTAAAACATCGTCAACGCGGACCGTAAAGCCATCAAGTAGTAGCGACGTTGCCACCATCCCGCGGTGGAACGGCCCGTGTGGAATGGAGCAAAGAGTACGATGCCGCCGAGGATCTCAAGGAAAACAAAGAGGCGTCGATAGAGGTACGCCAGGATCTTCTGATGTTGGCGGGTTGGGTTGGGCAGCACCTCAAGCACGCCATCGGTAAACTCGATCAGGTGCGTCGTCTGGTCCGTCAGTTTGCGGTATTGTGCCTCGTCCAGAGGCCCTGCAGCGATAGCATATCTACATCCTAAATTGCAACCGGAGCAAGTTGAGCATGGAACGCGTTGTACTCGGCGACGAAGCGCAGGAGGAAAGCTTCGTGGTCGCCGTAGATGGGATAGCCCAAGCGGCGTTGGAGACCCTGCAAGAGTTGACCGGAGAGGCGGCGGCGGGCAGGCAGGCTTAACTCCCGTCGCTGGAGCAGATAGTCCTGGACCAAACGATAGTCGGCGGGGGTAATTGCCTGCAGGTTGGGAATGGTCAGGCTAGCGGCCACCGGACCGGGTGGGAGCGGACCTTCGGTGGCGATAAGTGATTGCAGAGTGAGGCTACGCTGCTCTTTGACCGTCAGTGCACCGGCTGCCAGATCGCCCAGGCGGCGACCGTGGCGGTCGATGAACATCGCGA
>JBBRHB010000425.1:0-4967 GCA_038223355.1 Chloroflexales bacterium | reverse complement strand
ATCGATGGCGGTAACATCAAAGCCGCGGCGAGCGAGCTGCATTGCCTGAGTTCCTGGCCCAGTCCCTAGATCGAGCGCGCTCCCATGGTGTAAGCCGAGCTCATCTAAGGCCTGCTTCAGATCGTCATCAAGCTCGGGATAGAACCAGGGCATCGTCTCAACGGCCTGATGCTGGTACATCGCCTCCCAATCATGGGAAACACGTTGCTCCTCTGCCACCATTATTCCTTCCGTTCAGTTGGTACAGCGATGATAGCACACATTTATTGTAGAAACCTAGCCCGTGGAGATCCTTGACTCATACCGGTCCTTTAGAGGCTCTCCCCAGTTCTTGGTGATCAAGTACGAAATGTCCCTAAAACAGAGAGGAAATTGGTCAAAAAGGCCAATGCATAGGAGAAATGACGAGAGCTCATACCAAGTTCTGATAATCACTTCCGGTATCATCAAGTTCGGTACGCCGAGAAATAGCGGAACTATTTATAGGGATTTGGTATCATACCTCTCGCGAGCTTGCGCTCCCTTTTTCTGACCCCGATTCACCAAGAGCTGGGGAGAACCCGGCATGTCCCCACTGGCGTCAACCATGCGGTGGCTAAGTACACAGCGCTATTCCCCGACACGCGGCTTCGAGAGTCTTGAAGCGGCCTCCCGCTTCTGGACCCGGAGGGTACCCCCCGTTCGATGAGCAGCGGCAGTTTTCCGTGTGTGTGAGACGATGGGCGAACGTGTCCCACCACTCGCTGAGCAACGGCAGGAGTTCTGTCCCTGGTGGACAGCGCTGATGAGTAGTCTGAGAGCAGCGTAACCTCAAGATCAGAACGAGCTCAGGGTCGGCTTCATGGGTCGTCATCGGCTGTTCGCGACTAAATCCTGACGCAACCGTAAATCGTACGACGCTGGCGAATTCGGACACCCCGTGAAATCATGAACGTGTATGTCCTCGTCCATACCCCCGGGTTTTTAGTGCTCTCCATCCTCGCCATATGCTACTGACCCGTAGTACTGTAGTCCTCTCTTATTCTGACCATGCGCTGCTGACCCGTAGTACTGTAGTCTTCTTGTGCTTCACCGACGTCAGCAGTACTTTAATGACTCATCATCCGAAGATGGTACGTCGCCCTGGGATTGGGTGAGCGTGTGAGGCTCCACCACGTCCAAAGGAGAATTGCTGGGGATCGTCCTTGGCGATCAAGTGGACGGTACACTCGGTCAGGAAGATGAGACGCAACACGGAGCAAACGTCCTCATGAGCATGGCAGCACGTCCAGGCACACTCTGTTCTCTGGCCGACAGAAGCAGGGATGATGATGCGCGTTCGTTCGCATGGCTTGTCCCACCTGCGCCCACCACTGTTCCGATGCGCGTGGTCGTGACGGATGCACAAGCCGGACCGTTCACCGTTAGCGATGGCTCTACTAGCTAGCATCTGCGCGCGACAAGCTAGGTGGCCATAATGGGCATTCCCCGCAGTCTGCCGTTGCGCCTCTACCTTGGAAGCTTGGTCGCGCTGAGTGTCGCGCTGACCGTGGGAAGTTGCGTGAGCCTGCTCACCGGCTGGAATGCGCGGGGTGATGTCGGGCTGGTCGCCGGCTTCACCCTGTTGATCGCACTCGCCACCAGCCGCCCCGTCAAGCTCCAGCCGCACGTCAAGCTCTCGCTCCGTGTGGCTCCGCAACTGGTCGCCGCCGTCCTGCTTGGGCCGGCCCTCGCCCTGCTGGCAACGGCCGCCGGTGTGCTGGCTGGCTACCTGTATCTCCTGGCCCGTGATCGCTCCAACCGCACCGACCTCGTGTTTAATACGGCGCAAAGTATCCTCTCCACCGCCGCTGCCACTATTCTGTACACACTGATCATGAGCATCGCACCGGCTCCACTGCGGGAACCTCTGGCCTTGCTGCTGGCGGCGGAGAGCATCCATCTTTCCACCACGCTGCTGGTGGCGGCAGCCATCGTCCTCTCGGGCCAGGACACTGGTTTTGGCATGACCGTTGGACGACTGATCACGACGAGTATGCTCCAATATTCGGCGCTGCTAGGGAGCGGCATTCTGGCCGTGCTGCTTGTCCGAGCCGCGTTGTGGGCCGTGCCGCTCCTGTTCGTGCCAGTCGTGCTGGTGGAGCGGACGCTGATGGCCGAGCGCGCGGAGGCCGAGCGTGTCAGAGCCGTGGCGGAGGTGGAACACCAGGTCGTGCGCCGAAGCGAAGAGCGCTTCCGTGCCCTCGTTGGCAACGTGTCCGACGTGCTCGTCATCCTGGCGAGAAGCGGGTCCATTCGCTACATCAGTCCATCAGTGGAGCGGGTCTGGAGCCGGACCGCCACCAGCTTGCAGGGTGGGGATGGGTGGCACCTGATTCATCCGGAGGACCGCGTGCGGGCACAGGAACTGTTCACACAGAGCCTCATGCGCCCCGGCGTCAATCTCATGACCGAAGTCCGCGTGGAGTACGGTGATGGCTCCTGGCATCCGTGCGAACTGATCGCCCATAATTTGCTGGACGATCCGTCGGTTCAGGGCGTTGTGTTGACCTATCACGACACGACTGAACGCAAGCACTTTGAGCAGACGTTGACGGAGTTAGCCTTTTATGACGTGCTGTCGAAACTGCCCAATCGCGCGCTCTTCATGGCCCGCCTCGAACACGCCCTGACGCAGAACCAACGGCGAACCGACCAGATCGCCGTGCTCTTTCTCGATCTGGATGATTTCAAGATCATCAACGATACGCTCGGCCATCAAGCTGGCG
This sequence comes from Chloroflexales bacterium, assembly GCA_038223355.1. GTDB lineage: Bacteria > Chloroflexota > Chloroflexia > Chloroflexales > Kallotenuaceae > JACDGP01. The sequence goes on along the minus strand of JBBRHB010000425.1, from coordinate 2,220 downwards.
ATGCATTATTGCTGGCCGTGGCGGAACGGCTCCTGTCCTGTGTGCGTCCCACGGATACCGTTGCCCGTCTCGGCGGCGATGAATTTACGATTTTGCTGGAAGCCACCGGTGACCTGACGCGCGCCACAGCTGCGGCGGAGCGCATTCAGGGGGAACTCCGCAAGCCGTTTGTAATCGGGGGTCAAGACGAGTTCATCAGTGTGAGCATCGGCATCGCCACCAGTACCGCCACCGATGAGTCTGCTGATGGCCTCCTGCGCAATGCGGATCAGGCGATGTATCAGGCGAAAGGGAGCGGGAAAGGACACTCTGCCGTCTTCGACCACCGTCACACGGTACAGGCACTGGCCAGGCAAGCCTGGGAGAACGACGTACGGCGCGCACTCGAGGGCGGTGAATTCGAACTGATGTACCAGCCGGTGATCGATATCGCCACGGGCCGGACCGCCGAAGTCGAAGCCCTCGTGCGCTGGCACCATCCAACCCGCGGCCTGCTGCTGCCGGGGGAGTTCATTCCACTGGCGGAAGAGTCCGGGTTCATTCTGCACCTTGGCCGCTGGGTGTTGGAGGAAGCATGTCGCCAGGCGCGGAACTGGCAGCAGTCTGCTCCGAGTGACCCACCCCTCATCATGGCAGTTAATCTGTCGGGCCGTCAGTTTGGGGACCCACACCTGCTCATGATGATTGAAGAGACCCTCAGAAGAACGGGCCTCAGCGCTGGATGCTTGAAGCTCGAACTGACCGAAAGCATGCTGATGCAGGATAGCGAGCAGGCGAGCGCCACACTCGATGCGATCAAGGCGTTGGGCGTCAAGCTGGCGCTCGATGACTTCGGGACGGGCTATTGTTCGTTCACGTACCTGCAACGCTTCCCGATCGATAGCTTGAAGATCGACCGCTCGTTCATCACCGGGCTGGGCCATCACCCCAAGGAGACGGCGATTGTCGAAGCGATCATCGCCTTTGCCAACGCCTTGACGTTGATAGTGACGGCAGAAGGGATCGAGACCAGTGACCAACTGACACGGCTGGGGGCATTGCGCTGTGAGCAAGGGCAGGGCTACTACTTCAGTAAGCCGGTGGCCGCGGCGGTGCTGCAGCAGTTCTTACACGAGACGCGTGTGGCACGCGTCCTTGCGGCGTAGATGGGGCGTCTGGACTGGGCCTGGGTCACTACCCTGCAGGCCGAAGCCAGAGAGCAACGCCTGTTTGGGCTGGAGCAGCGCTGTGCGGGCCATGTTCTGCTCGATGTGATCCAGGCCGGTAGCCTCCAGCACGACCAGGGTGTCCTCCGGTCGTCCTCGGGTCCCTGCCGCGTTCTGCGCAACGACTCCTCAAGACCGAGATAATCAGTCGGGCATTGCTCAATCATGGTCGCGCGCAAAAGCACATGACCGACGGTCAGCGACACAACCGCCCTGGTCCCCAGTGCCACCAAGAGCATGGAGATCCTTTTGCTCCATCGCTTGATCCATGACACGGCCTCCTGCTGGCACCACGCTCCATCGTGCTGCAGGGCATCCTCCACGCTGTCCGCATCATGCATCGTCAAGGCGAGGGCTGCCCGTTATCTGTCGTCATATCGTTCAGCCGTTGGGGCGCTCGATGGGAGGGGTCAATCTCACAACCCGCGAGCACCGCCGGCTCGCCTCCCTGGACCTCATCACCATCGTGAGGCGTAAGCAGGTAATAGCCGAGCTCATCCATCTGCTGATGATCGGGTAGGAGTGCGATACCGTTGTACATGACCACGCTTGCCGGTATCCTCACGCTCATCATCATCTCCCTCAATGGTTTCCAGCCTCGGACGAGCGAGCGGATTCATACCGAGGGACGTACCAACAGGATGAATACTCATGACCAACTCTGGTTCGTATTTCACCCACCCATGGCGAGCATCCGGCCGTATACTCTGCCTCCTCGGCCTCGTCGGCGCACTCCTCGCGCGGGCAACTCAGCCAGTCGCTGCCTTCGAGTGGTGCTCGAAAGGATGCTCGACGCCGCGGCCCGCCACCATGCGACCTCACACCTTTGGGAGCCAGGGTCATGGCTCCGCTGACGGTGCTGTCCACTAGCGTATGACCACAATCATTACCCTAAATGGGCAGAGGATTGCCACCTATGAGGATGGCGACCTCGTCAACAATGACGAGCACGTGCTCGTCAATGCGTAGCCTCGTCCTGACCTAGAAACTGTCTGGAAATGTTGCACCAACCGCA
>JBBRHB010000424.1:0-4973 GCA_038223355.1 Chloroflexales bacterium | reverse complement strand
CGATGCTGGAAGATCTTGATCCCGCCAAGATCGACCGCTATGCCGAACGCGTCGGGCCTGTGGCCCAAGATAATCCGCTGGAATGGCTGTTTCGTCGCGGTTGCCTGGAACGACAAGGCACAACGTATGTGCCGACGAACGCCGGTCTCTTGCTTTTTGCCCGCACAGTAGAACGTCATTTTCCGCATTGTGAGATTACGGTCATTCGCTACCGCGGCTTGACGATGGGTGACGAGTTTGAGCGCGACGATATTCGTGAAACATTACCCGAACAGATTCGGCGGGCTGAGCGCTGGATCGCCGATCATATCCGGCGTGGCGCTCGTATGGTCGGCCTTGAGCGCCAAGATTGGGAAGAGTATCCAGCGGGAGCGGTCCGTGAAGTGATTGTAAACGCAGTCGGCCATCGCGATTACACAGTTCGTGGCGAAGGCATTCGGATCGCATTGTTTGGCGATCGCATTGAATGTTACTCGCCGGGACGGTTACCGGGCCATGTCACCTTGCATAACCTGGCACACGAGCGCTTTTCACGCAATGAAGTCCTGGTGCAGGTTCTGTCGGACCTGGGGCTGATCGAGCGGCTTGGCTATGGCATTGACCGCATTTTGCAACAGATGGAGGCCGCCGGTTTGCCTCCTCCTGAATTCCGGGAAACGGCCGCAGGTTTTCTCCTTTCCCTGCGGGGGCGAGCAGTGGCTGAAGCCCAACAGGCCGGCGTTGATACCAGTGAATGGCTACGGCAAGGTTTGAATGATCGTCAAGTCGCCGCACTGCTGTATCTGACCGAGCACCGACGCATTACCAACCGGGAATACCGCGAGCAACAGCCGGTTGTCTCGGATGAAACCGTACGTCGTGATCTGGCCGACCTCGTTGAGCGGGGCTTATTGCTACGCATCGGCGACCGGCGAGGCACCTACTATATCTTGCGCTGAGCGGATACAGCCAACGCATGGAGCACCTATGGCAAAAGTCTTACGAGGTCGGGCCGGTCGCGAAGACCGTCGGAGCGACCAAATTGATACCTACGGCAGTGAGCTAGCACAGTTGTTGCTTGGTCAAATGCGGCCCCGTCCCACCGATCATATTCTACATCTCGGTAATCCAGGGGTCATCCCACTCCTAACGAACCTTGCACCGCGCGTGGCAGGTGGCACCATCACAGCGCTGGTCTATAGCTATGATGAGTTAATCGCTACCCAGTCGGCCTTGGCAGCCTTTGAGCAGGTAACCGTGGTGAATGAATGGGCCGAAATCGACCCGCGGGCGCGCTTCGATCTAATTAGCTCGGTGGTACCGTATCATTTGGGTGTTGCTTATGTCGAGCAGATCCTGACGGTCGCGCTACAACAGTTAAAGCCCTCAGGTGGCCTGCTGATCGCCGGCGATCAATACCATGACTTCGACCGCTACCTTACTCTGCTGCGAACGCTCGTGACGTCCATGCAAACGGTGGCCACGAGCGGCCAGAACCGGATTGTCCAAGTCGAAGCACGCGCCGTCAAGCGCAAAGGAGGCCTGATTAAGCGCTCTATGCAATGAATCAGGGGCCGCACTACATCACTTGCGAAGCTGAAATTATTCCTGGACTTGAAGGCTTCGCCGTGGCCGAGTTACGCGAGCGCTTTCGCCAACGGGTCATCATTGAGCAGGGCTACAAAGAAGGCGCCGTGCCTTTTTCCTTCGATGGCGACCTCGCTGCATTGCTCGAGCTGGAAACGGTATTGGCAATCTATGGCCTGCGCCATTTTCCGATCCCGCGACCGCTCGCCCTGCTAGGCAACACTGAATTCGCTACCCTTTCGAGTATGATCGAAGTGGTCCGCGAGCTCCATCCAGCCGGCACCTTTCAGAGCTTCCGGCTCAGCGCTGCCGGCGAGGCCTCCCCAGTGATGCAACGGCTCCGTGAGCAAATTTGTGCGACGACAGGTCTCGCCTTTGTACCCACCGAAGGCGACCTGTTGATCCGCCTGCGCCGCCCGCTCGATGGCAGCCCGGGCTGGGAAGTGCTGATAAGGCTATCGCCGCGCCCTTTGTCGGTTCGGCGCTGGCGGGTCTGCAACCTACCGGGAGCACTAAATGCCTCGATCGCCCAGGTCATGGTGCGTTTGACCCAACCAAATCCCGATGACGTTGTCTTTAATATTGGCAGTGGCTCTGCGACACTGCTTATCGAGCGCCTCCAGGCCGGGCCTGCCCGCACTGTATTAGGATGCGAGCCCGATCAGCAGGCCTTGCAGTGTGGGGCAGAGAATGTGCGGGCGAGTGGCTACCACACCATCAGCCTGACGGACTGGGACGTCGCCAACCTGCCAATGCCACCGGCCTGCGTGGATGTGTTGTTGGCCGATCTCCCCTTCGGGCAACTCGTCGGCTCCACGAGCGAAAATGATCGGCTCTACCGTGATGTGTTGCGCGAAGGAGCGCGTGTCACAATTGGCGGCGCACTTTTCGCCGCCATCACGGCCGATCTCCGGCGCTGGGAACATCTGGTGGCCGATGCTGCAGCCGACTGGACGCTTGACAATGTTCTGCCACTCAAATTGCCCTTCGGCGGAGGCCACATCCGACCCCGCATTTACCTGCTCCGCCGCAAAGGGTAGGCCCTTAGGCTTTATTTATACGGCGAGTCCGGCTTGGGCTGACTATCCCCGCTAGTTGACGTCCCATCGCTTGGGGGCGCGGCATGCGAAAAGATGCGTGACCGCCACGTCGGCCGCGCTGCCGGCGGAGCCGCCGCTGTTGGTGCAGGCGTGACGCTTGGCGGCAAGACCACGTTGCTGTCGTCGTCGCTACCGTCCTGCTCTTGGAGCTTTTTGATCTGCAGCGTCAGCCCCTGCGGTTGGCTCCGGAAGGCAGCTTCCACCTGAACTCGTACGGTCTGCGTGGCGAGAGCTGCAAAATCCGCAGCGGGATCTTGCTCACCTTCGAGGTAGACTTCTAGGGCCAAAGTAATGCCTTTTTTCATCCTACGTCGCTCCTAGCGTTTATTGCCATAGCCATAGACCGCCACGATTACTGAGTTGGCGTCGACTAATTCAGCCGCCCCGCCTGAGTTATTCCAAACACCGCGTGCTGCCTTAAATGAAAACCCACCACTCTCTGGATGTTGCTCATTGGTATACACACGAATCCGTTTCTGGGCCGCTAAAGTGAAGTTGCTCCAACTGAACGTTTGGCTGCCGTATACATTATGCAGTGACCAGCCACTCATATTCACGGGACTGTCACCAGTGTTCTCAATCTCGACATATTCGTCGGACTGAGTTTGAGTGTTAATAGCACGATAGAAAATATCGACAATCGCGATCGGACCGGTGTGCAAAGGCTGTCCGGCCGCCGTCCCACTACGACGAGTTGGAACAGGGGTCGCCTGATTCGCCTCCTGGTCTTTGGGATCAACAATCGGCGGTGGCAGGCTGGGGTCGTCAGTTGGTACCAGCGCTTGATCATTCGTAGACTGTGGAACGGCGTTACCGGTATCGAGTGACACCCAACGGTTGCCTTGTAAAACATCAAAGGCGACAACAGGGTGGATCTCCCAGATTGTGCCGCGCGTTTTACCGATCTGATCGGGATGCTCCTGGTCCATCAACAGCCAGCCACTAATCCGCACCTTCGTCCGGTGATCAACCAGCGGTGAGATACGACTAAAGGCCCACCCTGGGTGCAACGCGCGGGTCCGCGGCGTGATTTCAACGACTACGGACTTTGATCGATCTTTACTTGGATCATCGACCACCCAGATATGATTATCGACCTGATCGACGGCATGACAATTCGTGGACTCAGGGCCTTGTTGTTTTGCACCCGCCAGATAGCCTTCGATTTGTACCGGTGTACCCTCATAGCGCGCGATAGCGGCGGCGTCGGCTTGGCTCCAGGTTTGGCGTTGGCGCTGTTGAATAGTTTGGGGCCACTGCAAGTTGAGAATACTGGCTACCGAGACAGGATACCAGGGCACAGTATCCGTGCGGTTTTTGAGCATATTCAATTGGTGATCCCCGCCGTCACCGCCGGCGGGGCAACCTTCGAAGTTTACCGAGACCGGTCGAGGCTTGGTCTGTAATTGGGGTAGCTGACCATTATTGCTACCCTGCACGGCATTGCCGGACGATGGAGGTAGCACGTTGGCCGGTTGCTGGTTGGCAGAGCCACCGTTCTGTGAACTGCTGCCCTGGTTAGAGTAGCCATTGCCCTGATTTGTCTGCGTGGTGGACACACAGCCCACGAGGATGATTGCTGCAAGTGACAAGAGCAGCCGTGACCGTCTAACGTTGGATTTCTGACGCATGAACCTTCCTATCTTATTCATTGTCAACGACCAAGCAGCAAAAATGTGGCTGCCAACATGACCAAAAAGCATACCACCGTCATCCCCATGCCAACTCGCGCATAGTCACGGAAGGTATAGCCGCCTGGACCCATCACCAGCAAATTAACCGGGTGAGCCAACGGCGTTAAAAAGGCGGACGAACATGCGATAGCCACGACAACACCAATCGAACGAGCCGATACACCGGTCGCTACTGCCGTCGCGACTGCAATCGGTGCCATGACCAATGCAGTTACTTGCCCCCCCAGCACTTGCGTCAGCAGCATTGTACCCAAGTATAACCCACCCGCCAGCAGTAGAAAGCCATGGCTGCCAATGCCGGCAATTAATATATGACCAATTGTGCCGGCCAAACCGGTCTTTTGCATAGCGGTGCTCAACGGTAACATGCCGGCAATGATAAAGACGGTTTTCCATTCAATGGCACCGAGAGCTTCATCCATCGTCAGACAACGCGTTAGTACGAGCAAGACGACACCAAGCAGCACGGCAATCGACGTAGGCAGCCATTGCGCCGTTGATAATACCAGTACAATGACGGCGATGATGATAACGAGCCGCCGTTTTTGCTTACTGGCCTGTGAACGCAGCTTCGGGAGTTGCGTGACCATGATCAAGGATGGATTGGCAGATA
>JBBRHB010000423.1:0-4974 GCA_038223355.1 Chloroflexales bacterium | reverse complement strand
GATCGGGCCGCACCTCACGTTAAGCTAGCCCGTCTGCAGCCCCCATCGGTTATGATTACTTCGCGATCCTGACCCATAGAAAGACGACCTCTACACGTGATGACCGAGCCCGAAACTTTTGCATCCCTCCCTCCCATGTTGCGCGAATATCGCCAAACACAGGCCCAACATCCGGGAGCCGTCGTCCTTTGGCGCAACGGCGAATTCTTCGAGGTCTATTTCGAGACGGCACGCTTGCTGGGCACGGAACTAAACCTGCGCGTCAAGCCGCGCCCCTTCGGCAAAGAAGCCGTAGACTTTACCGGGGTGCCCCTCGCCAATGGCCGCGACGCTGTCCATCGTCTGCTACAGCGCGGCTACCGCGTCGTCCTCGTCGAGCAGGTCGAAGAACCGCTACCTGCCGGCTCCCTGACTAAGAAGACCATCAAGCGCGCCGTCGCCCGCGTCTTTACCCCCGGCACCCTCGTCGAGCTTGACCTGCTCGACCAGCATGCGAATAACTATCTGGCAGCCGTGATCGTTGACCATGGCACTTTCGGCCTCGCCTACTGTGATGTGTCGACCGCCGAATTTGCCGCCGCCGAATTTCATGGCCCCCAGGCCCGTTCCCAACTCGAAGCCGAACTCATGCGCTTGCAACCGGCCGAAATCCTGGTTACCAACCCTGCCAGTACCTCAGCCCTCCCGCTACCTGGCTCCCACCAAGGACCGGACGACGCCGCAAGCCCCACGCCCTGGATACGCGGCAGCCTCACTGGCTGGCCCGCCTGGCACTGGGATCTCGCAACCGCCGCCGAAGCGCTCACCCAACAGTTCAACACAACGTCGCTCGCCGGCTTTGGTCTGACCAGTCTGCCCCAGGCAACCCGCGCGGCCGGTGCAATCATCCAGTATCTGCGCGAAACCCACCGTGCCTCGGTTGCGCAGATCGACCACATCCGCACCATGCCCACCGATGCAACCATGCTGCTCGATCCCCAAACCCAGCGCAATCTCGAGCTGCTGGCCCCCATCGGTGCACGTAAGCGCGGCGCCCTGGTGGACCTGCTCGACCAAACCCTAACACCAATGGGCGGTCGTCTCCTACGCTGCTGGATCACGCAGCCCCTCACCTGCCTTGCCCCGCTCATATCCCGCCAAGAAGCCGTCACGCGCTATGTCGAAGCAACGCTCCTCCGCGCCAACCTTCGTGAAGCCCTCACCGGCGTCGGCGACCTTGAGCGTGTCGCCAATCGTGTCATCCAGGGCATCGCCAGCATTGAGGATTTGCGTCGCCTGCGCGATAGCTTGCGGGCACTGCCCACCATCGCCGCTCTTGTCCCCAACGCAACACCCGCTACGACCACCAATACCACATCGCCGTCCCAGCCTGACAGTGCCATTGACGACTGCGCCGCTACCCTCCATCTGTTGGAGCGCGCCCTGACCGATGAAGCGGATGCCGTCGGTGACGCCGTCGAACGCGGCGATCTGCTCAAAATTCGTTCTGGCTTCGATCCCGAGATCGACCACGTGGCGGCCGCCGTACACTTGCAGCATGACTGGCTACGCACCTTCGAAGCCCATGAAGTCGAACGGACCGGCATCAGGCTGCTCAAACTCACCTATAGCCCCAAGACCGGCTGGTGCATCGAGCTTCCCAAGAACACACCCGCACGCCTCATCCCCGTGTCCTATGAATCGAAGCTGGGTACCACCTCCGACCGCTACACAACCGCCGAACTTCAGACCCACGAGACGTTGCTCCAAAGCAACCAGCTGCGCCTGCGTGACCTAGAGCGCGCTGCACTTGGGCGCGTCATAGCCGAGGTCGCTACCTATGGCTCCCGGCTGCTTGCCACCTCTCGCCTGATCGCTGAATTGGACGTCGTCGTTGGCCTGGCAGAAGTCGCCGTACGCCGTCGCTATGTTCGCCCGCTCCTGACCGAGGGCGTGGAACTGGAGATTCACAATGGCCGCCATCCCATCGTCGAGTCAACGATGCCCGAGTCGTTCGTACCCAACGACACCGCGCTGGATGCCGAAGACGCCCAAATCCTGGTCGTAACCGGGCCGAACATGGCCGGCAAAAGTACCTATCTGCGTCAGGTAGCCCTGATCACGCTCCTCGCCCAGATCGGCTCCTATGTCCCGGCCGATGCCGCCCGTATCGGTCTTGTCGACCGCATCTTCACCCGCATCGGTGCCCAGGATGACATTGCCACCGGCCAGTCAACCTTTATGGTCGAGATGGCCGAGACCGCCAGCATCCTGCACACCGCCACACCCCGCTCACTCATCGTCCTTGATGAGCTTGGTCGTGGCACCAGCACCTATGACGGCCTGAGCATTGCCCGCTCCGTCATCGAGTGGCTTCACGACAACCCGCAACTCGGCTGTCGCACGCTCTTCGCAACCCACTACCACGAACTGACCGAACTCGCCGCCACCCTACCCCGTGTGCGCAACTACCACGTCACGGTCGCCGATCATGCTGACCAGATCGTCTTCCTGCGCAAAGTCCTGCCCGGCAAGGCCGACCGTTCCTACGGCCTTCATGTGGCCGGCATGGCCGGCATGCCACGTCCCGTTGTACGTCGCGCCGGTGAGGTGCTCGCGCTATTAGAAACCCATTCCCATGACGTGCGCGCCCACGAACAAGCATCCGTCGCCCATCCTACTCCTCAGCCTATCGCCACGCCCGTCCATCCCGCCCTGCGGCAACTCCGCGCCATCAACCTCGACGAGCTTTCGCCGCTCGCCGCTTTGAACAAACTCTACGATCTGCAAGCCTTAGCCGCCGACATTGATGACGCATTATGAGGAGCCCCACGCCATTTACCTTTACGCCCATGGACCAAACGACCGCCCTCGCAATGCGTACCTGGCACTATCCTCCCCCCTACGAGCAATATAGCTCAACCTCCACCGACTCCGCAGCCGTCCTCACCTACCTCATGGACCCTGCCAATCGCTTCTATGCCATCCACGACACTGCCGCGCAACTCGTTGGCTTCTGCTCCTTCGGTGCCGATGCCCAGGTTCCCGGTGGCGATTACACGGACCGCGCGGCCCTAGATATCGGACTTGGCCTCCGTCCCGAGCTAACGGGTCACGGCCTGGGGCTGCCGGTCGTCCAGGCCATTCTCGCCTTTGCTCAGCAACGGTGGGCCCCACCGCGTTTCCGCATGACCGTTGCCGCCTTCAACACCCGCGCGATCCGCGTCTATGAACGCGCCGGCTTCCGCACAACCTATCGCTTTCTGTCTTCAGCTCCTGCCCCACAGCGCTTTATCCAGTTGGTGGCCCATCAACCAGACCGTGCAGCTTCGCATACTGAAGCAGCATAATTGTCTTGCCATCAACGATCTCACCACCGTCGATCATGTCGAGGGCGTCATCGAGCATGATATCCAGCACGTCGATCTCCTCGTCCTCAACTCCGCCACCGGTCGCTGCCTGTGTGCCCGGCTCATACTCCGCCACGAAGAAGGCCAGCCGCTCGGTGACTGAGCCCGGGCTCATGAACACGTCGAAGATCTTGGTCGGTGCCATGACCCTATAGCCCGTCTCCTCCTCGGTCTCGCGCATAATCGCGCCTTCGGCATCATCTCTATCCAGCAGCCCCGCACAAGCCTCGATCAGCATCCCGTGATGCCCGCTCACATAGGCTGGCAGGCGGAACTGGCGCGTGAGTACCACCGTCTTGCGCTCCCGATTGTAAAGCAGGATCGTCGCCCCGTTGCCACGATCATACGTCTCCCGGCTCTGCGTTTCCCATTGACCGTCCCGCCGCCTGTACCCAAAGGTTGTCTTCTTGAGTACGCCCCAATCGTTGGCTAGCAGCTGCACCTCTTTGATCTCGATGCGCTTGTCCATACATCATCCTCCAATAGCCTCGACGGACGGTGCGCGTCACTTGCGCCAAGATCATCGTCGTAGTACACTACCGATAATAAACGCATAGAAACGCAAAGTCAAGAGGCAATAGTTGAAAGGAGACGACAAGAAACGCACACTTCTAACCGAAGAGCGTCGTGAGCACATCCTCGCCGAACTGGCGCGTACCGGCAAAGTGCTTGCTTCGGACCTCAGCCGTGCCCTCCGCGTATCGGACGACACCATCCGCCGTGACTTGGATGCCTTGGCTGCGCGCGGCCTACTCCGCCGTGTCTATAGTGGCGCCCTGCGGACACCACCCGTCAATGCGGACTTTGTGGCACGCCAAGCGGACGGAGCAGCCGCCAAGGAAGCCGTTGCACGAGCTGCTGCCGCCCTGATCCGCCCCGGCCAAGTCATCATTTTGGACGGTGGCACGACCACCCTGGCGGTTGCTCGTCATCTCCCGCGCGACCTCGTAGCCACGGTCGTCACAACTAGCCCGCCCGTTGCCGTCGCCCTGGCAGACCACACCAACATCGAGGTCATCACCATCGGCGGTCGCTTGTATCGCTACCCGCTCGTGAACGTTGGCGCGGTAACCATCGCCGGGCTACGCGAGCTGCGGGCCGATCTATGCATCCTGGGGGTGCTTGCGCTTGACCCCGAGGTAGGTCTAAGCGTGCTGGACTACGAGGAGGCAGCCGTCAAGCGCGCCATGATTGAGGTCTCCGCCGATGTCGTAGCCCCCACTCCCGCCGTGAAGCTCGGCACGGTAGCGCCATTTGTAGTAGCGCCGGCTACTTCCTTGACCCACCTCGTAACCGAGGCCGACGTGCCCGAGGAAACGCTGGCCCCCTACCGTGCTCTTGGCCTCACCATTATCCGCGCCTAGTACACCACGCCACTGTAACGAGCGCGAGTACCAGCATGCGGTCTTGGTCAAGTTGCGAGCGTTGCCGAGCAGCGACAAATGCCACCGCCTCTGCGGCGGCGTCCACCATATGCTGCACCCGGATTCTGTCAGCTCGGTCCATACAATGTCTGCGCAGATGCGGCCACGTCGTCACGGAAGTACCGGCTCAAGTCTTGAAGCGTCCGTATATCGACCCGGCG
>JBBRHB010000422.1:0-5006 GCA_038223355.1 Chloroflexales bacterium | reverse complement strand
GTCACGCCGATCACGACCGATGGCTGTAGTGAGCCGCTGATCCGTTCGGTGGCAGCCAGCGGTCGTTTTGCCGAACAAGGCTTGATCTATGCGGCGCTTGACGCGTGCCATGAGGTCATCCGGCTCGATCCGGGGTTCTTGCCGATTCATCTGCGCTTGGGCGAGATTTATGAACGTGATGCACGCCGGGACGAGGCCCTCACCAAATACCGCACGTTAGTCGATGCCTATGCCGCCCGTGGCGAGCAACGCGATGCCATCGACGTCTATTATCGCTTAATCGATCTTTCTTCTGACACGGTTACAACGCGTGCTACGCTCACGGAATTGCTGCGGCAGGCCGGCCGCACCGAAGAAGCCGTCACCCAAGACTTGCTGCTGGCTAATACCTACTTCAAGATCGGCCAGACCAACCGGGCGCTGGAAGAGTTCCGCCAGCTCCAGCAATGGGCACCGCGTTCGAGCGCGATCCACAAAGAATATGGCCAGGCCTTGTTCAAGCTTGAACGTTGGGAAGCGGCCCTGACCGAATTTCGCCGGGCTGCGCAGCTTGAGCCTGGCGATCCGGTCGCCCTCGCCCAACTCAATATGACCCTCGCCGTCCTGGGCCAGCACGAGCGGGCGTTGTGGGACTCCTTTGCAGCGCTTTTGGAGAAGCTGCGCGCCGCGCCGCAACAGTTACCGGATGTTCAGTCAACCTATCGCGCGGCCTTGCTGATTGTTGATGCGCCGCTCCTCCATTATCTGTTGGGGCTGATTCAGCAGGTCGCCGACCAGCACGCCTCCGCGACGCTTTCCTTTGAGCAGGCGCTGGCGTTACTGGTCATGGAAGAGCAACCGCCGATCCCCGCCTTGCTGGTCCACCAGGCGCTCGCCGAGTCCTATAGTGCCCAGGGGCAGGCGCAAGCGGCCATTGATCAATTGCATACGGCGCAACGCTTACTCGCCGAGCAACCGATGCTGACGACGGTGCCCTACCTCTTCGCACGCCCGTTAACAGCGGCGGAAGTGGAACGACGGCTGGCCGCAGCACTGGCGACGATCGGCGACTGGCAGGCAGCGATTATAGCTCTGGATCATTGTCTCAAGCTGGACCCTACCGATTTTGCCGCCTACACCCAGCTGGCCGATATCTACTTCCGCCAGGGCAAGCTACCACAGGCACTGGCACAATATCAAAAGCTGGCGAGCGTTTATGAGCAGCAACAACAGCTTGATCCGGCGATTACGACGCTGCAAGATGCGGTGAAGCTGGCACCGTCAGCCATGGAGATTCGTACGCGACTGGCACAATTACTGATCCGGCGTGGCACGCTTGATCGCGGCCTGAAGGAGCTGTTGGAGGTTGCCTTGCTGCAAAAACAAGCCGGCCAGACCAAAGATGCCGTGCTTTCGTTACAGCAAGCTGCCGAGGTATATTGGATGCTCGATCAGCACGACCATGCCTTTCGTGTCTACCGTCAGATCCTCACGCTTGCCCCGGACGATCTCGATGCCCGTCAACGGTTGGTCAACTTCCACATTCTGGCCGGCCACCGCGAGGCTGCCATTGCCGAACAACGCACTATCGCCGACATTTGCCAGGGGCAACAGCACTATAGTGAGGCAATCGCCGCCCTCCACCAAATTATTGCGCTCGATCCGGCCGATGTTGAAGCCTATGAGCATTTAGGCGACCTTTTGCTACGCGTCAAGGAGTACGATCAGGCCGTGCGGTTGTTCCGTCGCCTAACCCGTTTGCGACCGGACGATCCCCATGTCCAGGCGCTGCAATCCGCCGCTGAACATATGGTAACGATGCAGGGCGTGCTATAATCGCTCCCTGCCATGCTGGATTTGTCACAATTTTGGGAGCGCCTGAACCCCGCTCGTCACCCTGCCAACATCCTGGATATTTTGATCGTCATGCTGCTTTTTTGGCTGCTGATCGACGTTATTCAGGGCACGCGAGCCGTTCAACTGCTACGGGGTGTGGCGGTGCTGGTCATCTTTGCCCTGCTGGCGGGATCGTTTCTCCCGCTCCAAACCTTGCGCTGGGTCATTGAGAATGCACTCCGCCCGGCGCTCTTTGTGGCTATCCCGGTCCTGTTTCAACCTGAGCTACGCCGCGCGCTCGAATCGTTAGGCCGCACCGGCGTGTTGAGCCGCCGCCCCTTTGCGTTACCGGACGACGAGCAACGCGATGCGATCAATGTTCTGGTACGCGCAGCCCAACAGCTTTCCCAACGCCAAACGGGGGCGCTGATGGTGATCGAGCGGAGAACAGGTCTCCAAGAGTATGCCGACCGGGGCGTGATCACCGACGCGCGCTTGTCGATCCTGTTGCTGCTTAATATCTTCTTTATTAATTCTCCGCTGCATGACATGGCGGTCATTATTCGCAATGGGCGTATTCTGGCCGCAAATGTCGTATTGCCTCTCAGCGAAAACATCCTCAGTTCCTCACGTTACGGCACGCGGCACCGCGCGGCTTTGGGCATTAGCGAACAATCGGACGCGGTGGCGCTGGTCGTTTCGGAAGAAACCGGCAGTATTTCGGTAGCGACCGATGGTCGCATGGTACGCCATCTTAATGAAACGCGACTACGCAAGTTGCTCGCTGAATTACTAGACGTGACACTGGACGAAGCGGCGGCATGAGACAAATGCGCGGCCGTGGGATACAGGCACTGATCGCTTTGTCGCTAGCGGTGGCACTCTGGAGCTACGTCTCATTTTCGACGAATCCAACGGTTGAGTTGGATAGCAGTGCGCCAGTGACTGTTACTAATGTTCCGACCGGGCTGGTGCTAGTTGATCCGGTGACATCCGCTCCGGTATTGCCTACGACGCAAGTCACCTTCCACATGAGTGGTCCGCAAGATATTGTCAAGGCGTTTCCTGTTCCGACCTTTCGGGCGTCGCTTGATCTTGCGGGGTTGGCGCCAGGCGTGCATGATGTGCCGGTACTTCTGGATGCAGCTAATTTACCCGACGTCCGAACGTCTAACCTTCAACCTCCCTCACTCAAGATTCGCCTTGAAGCACTCGCCACGCACACTGTCCATATCGTCGTCCAGCCACAAGGCCAAGTGCCGTTTGTGTATGATAGCGGCCCGATCAAGCAAAACGTCCAGAGCACCACAGTCAATGGTCCGGCTTCGCTGGTGCAGCAAGTCGTGTCGGCTCAAGCCGGCGTTCCTCTGCAGAATCAGACGAGCAATATTAATACTCAGGTTGATTTGGAGCCCGTTGATCGCGCGGGTCTGGTTGTCGCGGGTGTCACGCTTATTCCGCCGCGTGTCGCAGTGCAGGTGTCCGTGACGCCCAAAGTACAGGCCCAGCAAGCCGCCGTTGTTCCGAGTATTGTTGGTTCGCTCCCACCGGGCTATGTCTATGGGTTGGAATGGGAGCCGAAGTTTGTTACAGTTCTGGCGGCGAATTCGATCACCGGGACGTTAGAGACCGAGCCAATCACTATCACCGGCTTAACGAGCAGCACGACCCGCATCGTCCAGCTGGCGGCGAAGCAGAATGTTATTACCGACCCGCCGGACCTGCCAATCATGGTACGGTTGAGCATTAACCCCATCGGCGTACAGCAACAGCTCATCCTGGCTTTACCAATTGCCCCGATTAATATTGGTGAAGGGTTAAGTGCGCTGGCCTCGCCGCTCACGATCTCGGTCACGCTGGCGGGCCCCTTTCAGCAACTCGCACAGCTTTCGCTTAAGCAGCTTCCCGCTACAGTTGACCTACGTGGCCGCGGCCCGGGCACCTACCACTTACCGGTCAAGAACACAGTCCCCGCCGGTCTGGAGCGGGTCGCACCGACTAAGCCCGAGGTGACCATCATCTTGACCCTGCGGCCAACGCCGATCCCCACGCCTGCCCCAACGCCACCGCCCACGGTGGGTGCGACGCCGGGGCCATAATGTCGCTGTTAGGTTAGAGGACCAACCTTCAGTTCGTATACTAGATGGCCACCGAGCCAGCCGGTGATGACGACCAGCAGGGCACTAACGGCTAGCAGTACAAGGTAGTCCCGGCGACCGGTCTCTAGTATATCGGGCTGGCGCTTGCGGAGCAAGATTGCGCGACCGGCGCTGAACAAGAGTGCGAAACTGGTCAGGGCGTGCCAGTTGATCCAGTTCAACGTGGTTGCACTAAAGGGCCATTGGCCTGCCGCTGCCACGAGGCCGGTGAAGATACCGACGGCGGTAGCCCACCATCCGATCACCAACGCTCCATAGGCACTCCGCTCCAGGATGGGATCGGGTCGCCGAAGCTGCAGAACGGTCAAGGCGATGCCTGTCAGCAACAGCGCGACGGCGAAGTGAATCAAGGCCGGATGGAGTTCGCGCAGCATACGTATGATCCCGCCTTCAAGCACAACGGCGGCTGAGGAGACTCCTCAGCCGCCGAGCCTGTTCCGCCGCTATTATAGCCGAATGCGATTACGGCGCGTACGAACGCTATGAACCATGAGGGTCATGCCGAGCAACATGAAGCCGCTTAGTGGGATGCCGCCGCTCGTCGCCGGTAGCTTTTGAGCTTTAGCTGGCGCGGTCCCACCGGCCACGTGCGACGCCCCAGGCTTCTGGGCGGCCGGTCGCGTGGGGCTTGCGGCTAGTGAGGGTGAGGACTTACCTCGCACGGTGACGGCACTGGCGCGTGGTGTGGCAGTGGGCAACATCGTTTTCGCTGCTCCCAGCGGTGCAACCGTGGCCGCGTGGGTCGGTCCAGTGGTGTGAAGAGGTTGCGGTGTCTCAGCGGCAAGCTTGTGCTCGCCGGCCACCGTCGTCGTTGCGAGTTTCGCGGTTGGTGCCAGGACGACGCTGGGTACGCTGGTGTGCGTCGTTGGACGGGTTGGGATAGATGTTGCCGATGGTCGGAGGTGCGTAGTCGTCGGCTGTACGTCAGCGTCGTCGCTGATGACGGTGGCGGTAGCTGGCGGGGGTGCAGTCACCGTGCTGGTTGCGGTCGGAGTGGGTTCGGTGCTCGTCGGAGTAATCGTGGTTGGTGTC
>JBBRHB010000421.1:0-5013 GCA_038223355.1 Chloroflexales bacterium | reverse complement strand
TACGACCTTGCCCGCGAAGCCGGCGAGCGCCTCCAAGCCCGCGGTTGGCAGTTGGCGACCGCCGAGTCTTGTACCGGCGGACTTGTAGGCGGGACGATCACAGCCATTGCGGGGTCGTCGGTCTATTATCTGGGGGGCGTGATCTCTTATAGTAATGATGTCAAGATGGCTCAACTTGGCGTCCCCTCGGAGATCATTATGTCGGTAGGAGCTGTTAGTGCGGAGTGTGCACAAGCTATGGCCGAAGGCGTGCGCACGCGCTTTGGGGCCGATATCGCTGTTGCAACGACCGGTATTGCCGGTCCGGGCGGTGCAACCCCCGGGAAGCCCGTAGGACTAGTCTACATTGCCATTGCCACCGCCACCACGAGCCGTTCCAAGCGCTGCCTGTTCGACCGTGACCGCATCGGCAACCAGCAGGCGACCGTTGAGGCAGCCTTGGCGATGATTATCGAGGCATGTGCCTAGTACTACAGTTGTAGTTGACTTGTGGTACTGTTCGCTGAAAGTCCTTGCCAGATTTGGTCCCAGATACCAGCCTCCTTCCAGCGGCACAACTGCATATACACCGTTTGCCATGGTGGAAACTCCGCTGGTAAGTCACGCCAGGCGCACCCACTTTGCATGACATGCATGATCGCCTGGAATACCACCCGCCGCTCGTGGGCATATGGTCGCCCCGTCCGCTTCGCCGGCGGAAGCAGCGCTGCCAGCCGCCGCCAGACGACCTCAAGCACCTCCTCGCGGCCTGCCTCTGCCTGCAGTTCGCTCGTTCGTGGCCCGCCGCCAGCGCGCCGACGGTAATGATAGTAGCGCGCCCATGCTTGATGCCAGCGTCGCCACGTTGACCAAGCGAGTAGCACGCTTACCCTGTGCTCTACCGCTACGGCCAACTGCCAAAACAGACGGCGAATTTCCCCACAGCTTAGCTTCATCGGAGCCCGCGGTGGGCCTTGAACGCGGCCAAACTGCTCCGCATCCCCGGTTTCGACCGCCCCTTTTTGGGGGCCACTGCGGCGTCCGTTTCCGCGCGCACTACCGCTAAAAAGGCTTGTGCCCACATCACTAAGGTGATGTGCCGGTACCAGCCGGTCCAACTGCGCACCTCGTAGTGGTCTAAGCCCACCTCACCTTTGGCCGTTTGGATACTTTCTTCTACCGTCCAGCGCATTCCAGCGACTCGGACCTGCTCCGCCAGCGTCGCCGTCGCTGGCGCATAGGCAACATACCCGGTCACTTCGCTTGGAGTGGTGCAATTCCGTCGGATCACCAGCCAGCGCTTCCAGCCCTCCTGGGGAGGAGCGTTCAGTTCCAAGCGGACCCAATCGTACCAGCGTGGACCTTTGCTGCCCGCGCCAGCACTCATGCGCTGCCAGCCGTCGCTGGGAACTGCTGCCAGGAGGGTCGTGATGGACTGCTGCCGCTGCGCTCGCCAGACGTATTCTTTGCCCGAGACCGCCAGCACATAGGCTTGCTGCTGCTGCTCCAACCAGCCGCGGAGCGTGCGGTCGTCGCCAGAGATCGAATCACCTGTGACCCAGGTGAGCGGCACCCCGGCAGCCCGCGTCCGCTGCAACATCTGGACCGCAAGGGCCGGTTTGGTCGCGAACACACGCTCCTCCGGAATGCCAGCATCCTGACAGCGACTGCGGTCGCTCGTCCAGTCGACTGGGAGATAGAGTTCGCGATCGAGGAGCGTGTGCCCATGGCAGGTCGCATAGGCCAGGAAGACGCCGATCTGACAATTCTCAATGCGTCCAGCGGTCCCACTATACTGTCGTCGCACGCCAGCGGAGGAGGTGCCTTTCTTGAGAAAGCCGGTCTCGTCAAGCACTCCGACGGCTCCTGGTGCGGTCAGGTACTCGGTGACATAGCTCCGGAGACGGTCGCGGAGAGCATCCGGGTCCCAGTCGGCGCGACCGAGGAGGTGTTGGAATCCATAGGGCGTGGGATCGCCCATGATTTCCGCCAACTGCCAGCTATTCTTGCGTTCGACGGAACTCAGCAATCCGGTCAAGTAGCGCATGGCGCGCGTCCGCACGTCGGAGCGGGCAAAAATCGACCCGATGCGTCGTTCAATCTCGCCCCAATAGAGGTTCCACACCTGCACATCCAAGAGATCAAGCTCACGTGATCCAACCTGCTGCTCCTGCTCCATCGACGCCTCCCGGAGTGCCATTTACCGCACTACGCCGTATATTACCTCATCTACAACGTAGTACTATCCTTTATCCGCCTTGCTCCGAGAGGCACGCTCATCAGGGTGAAGGAGGCTCATATGAAGCATCGTCTTCGCTCACTCGGCGCAATTGGCAGGCCAATGTGATCATCCTCAGCGGTAAGGCTGTAGGCACATCAAAGGTGGATGTTATGGTTGATATCATCGTCGTGGATGATGACCCTGGCATGGTGGAGCTGCTAACGGAGTTCCTGACGGAGGACGGTTACAAGGTCAGAACGGCAGCCAATGGACTGGAGGCGCTCAAGCTGTTGATCGCCGAACGGCCCCACCTGCTACTGGTTGATATCATGATGCCGGTGATGCATGGCCTCACGCTCTGGTACTACCTCAAGAAGGATCCTGAATTGGCACAGATTCCCGTGGTGATGATGAGCGGGGCCAAGAATAAACCGTTACTAAATGAATGTGATCATCAGGGCTTTCTGGTCAAACCGTTTGATGCCGAGACGCTGCTCACGCTCGTCCACGCACTTGTGGGGGAAGCGGGTGGAGCAGGAGGCTAACGGTGGGAGAGCAAAGGCTGCACCTCGTCATCCTTCGTAGCACGGTCCTTGCATAGCCATGCCGAACGTTAGCACTACTCTTACACTTATGGCGGA
The DNA here is from genome assembly GCA_038223355.1 of Chloroflexales bacterium. Classification (GTDB taxonomy): domain Bacteria; phylum Chloroflexota; class Chloroflexia; order Chloroflexales; family Kallotenuaceae; genus JACDGP01. The sequence continues at coordinate 2,172 of JBBRHB010000421.1, read as the reverse complement.
TGAGAGTTAAGGTAAACGCGGTATAATATATCAAATCATCATAATGCAAATTGTGTATAGGCCGGTAGTGATACTGGTCATGAGGCAGTTATTCTATGACAGACACGGATCAACACGAAGTTGAGATCACCGAGCAGTCCACCACGGAGCGGACACTGCCCCTGGTCATTCTGGGCGAAATGGTGATCATGCCCCGCATCCCGGTGCCCTTACAGGTTGGCAAAGGTAAATCTTACCGTGCCATGGAAGAGGCCATGGAGGGTGACAAAGAGGTATTGCTCATCTTCGTTCCAGAGTCCGAAATCGAAGGCTTTAAGGGGAATGCGCCGCAGCCACTTCCACCGGTCGGGGTGATTGCACGGTTGGAAGAGTTCGCCAAGCGACCAGATGATACCGTCCAGATTATTCTGGAAGGAGTCAGCCGGGCCGAGGTTAAGGAGTATGCGCAAACCGATCCCTTCTACCGCGTCACGTGTGTGCCATACATCGACCCAGAAGTAGAGAGCCCGGAGGCCGAGGCGTTGATGGGCGAGGTGAAGTCGCAGGTCGAAGAGATTATCAGCTATATGCCGGATGTCTCGCAAGAGGCCGTGGCCTTTGTTAAGCGGATCACGCAACCGGGCCACCTGGCCGACGTCGTAGCCTATGGCCCGGCCTTTGAGTTTCAGGACCGGCTCGAACTCCTGCTGACCCTGGACCCAATGGAGCGGCTGCATAAAGTGCAGCTTGAACTATCGCACCAGCTCGAACTGTTGCGCCTGCGGCAGAAAATTCAAAGCGAAACAAAAGATGCCCTCGACCAGTCGCAAAAAGAATACTTCCTGCGCGAGCAGATGAAGGCTATTCGGCGCGAATTGGGCGAAGACGAGTTCGACGAAGACCCGGTCGACGAACTCAAGCGCAAGATTTTGGAGCTTGAGGCGCCCGACTATGTTAAAGAGGCGGCGACGCATGAACTCAAACGCCTGATCCAGCAAGGTATGAACTCGCCCGAAGCCGGCGTGATCCGTACATATATCGACTGGATCTTGAGCTTGCCGTGGGCCAAAGAAACCCAGCAGGCGATTGTCTTGAGCGAAGCACAGAAGATATTGGATGAGGATCACTTTGGCTTGAACAAAGTTAAGGAGCGCTTGATCGAATACCTGGCTGTGCGCAAGCTCGCTGGCGAAAAGATGCGTTCGCCGATTCTCTGCTTTGTCGGACCGCCCGGCGTTGGCAAGACCAGCCTAGGCAAAAGTATCGCTCGTGCCTTGGGCCGCCAGTTCGTGCGCGCCTCACTGGGTGGCGTGCGCGATGAGGCTGAGATCCGCGGCCACCGCCGCACCTATATTGGTGCGATGCCCGGCCGTATCATCCAGAGCTTGAAGACGGCGAAGTCGAATCAGCCGGTCTTTATCCTGGACGAAATCGACAAGCTGGGTGCCGATTTCCGGGGTGATCCCACCTCGGCCTTGCTCGAAGTGCTTGACCCCGAGCAGAATAATACCTTCTCGGATCACTACATGGAGATCCCGGTCGATCTGTCGCAGGTGATCTTTATCGCCACAGCCAACCAGCTTGATCCGATTCCCATGCCGCTGCGCGACCGCATGGAGATTATCGAAATCGGCGGCTACACCGAAGACGAGAAGCTCGAAATCGCCAAGAACTTCCTGGTCCGTAAGCAGCGCGAGTTCCATGGTCTGAAGCCCGAGCAATTCACGGTCACGGACGAGGGCTTGTTGAAGCTGATCCGCGCATATACGCGTGAGGCGGGCGTACGTAACCTGGAGCGCGAGCTTGCGGCACTATGCCGGAAAGCGGCCCGCAAGGTTGCTGATACGGATGAGCAAGTCAAGGTCGCCATCGACGCCAAGGATATACCGGGCTATCTCGGGCCCGAAAAGTTCTCGTTCGGCTCCGCCGAGGCGAAGGACGAAATCGGTGTGGCGACGGGCGCGGCCTATACCGTTACCGGCGGTGATCTACTTCAGTTCGAAGTCTTGCCGCTGCATGGCAAAGGCGAGTTGCGGCTCACCGGCCAGCTGGGTGACGTGATGAAAGAGTCGGCGATGACAGCTATGAGCTATGCGCGTTATCGGTCCGCCGACTTTGGCATTCCGGCGTCGTACTTCGAAGACCACTCGATCCATATCCATGTGCCGGAAGGCGCAGTACCCAAGGATGGTC
>JBBRHB010000420.1:0-5018 GCA_038223355.1 Chloroflexales bacterium | reverse complement strand
TCATGCAGGTTGTTTTCGATGACCAATTGTGTCATACGCGGCCTCTTCGGTTGCAGGTGGAGCAAGGTTGCTATGCGCTTCGGATCTGTAGAAGACCGGTCGGCAGACCAATGCATACGTCGTAGTCTAACCTCCTTCAATCAAGAGCAACGCATATATAATTCAAATCGGTCTCAACTTTTCATCAAGTTTCGCTAAAACTGCATTCGGGTTCCTTCGTCATCTCCTCGCAACTCCCAGTAAACCGTATAGCGCTGATGATGCACCTGGTAGAACGGCATCAACACGACGTCGTGGGGCCGACCGTTTCCTTTAGTCTGGAAGGCGAGCGCTTTGCCGGTCACCGCTTCCATCTTGGCAAGCACCTCCTCAGGTGTACCCATGAGTACCGGCACCTCCGGCACCGGCCATTGGTTGACCGGTGCTGTCAGGGTCGACATGTCGTTCAAGTAAACGTCCGGTAGGTTCTCGGTTCCTAGCGCCCCAGCCAGCACAAGCGGTCCATACAGCACAGCCACGTTGTTCGCTGCTCCAGGTAACGTTTCCAGGTGCAGGTTCATCGGCAGCCGCACGTCAATTTGGTCGCCGTCATGCCATTCGCGCTTCACGGTGATATACGAACTTGGCGCACAGTCAACCGCTACATCCCGCCCGTTCACCGTCACGCTCAGACCCTTCGCCCACGCTGGATACCGGATCTTGAGCGCCAGCGTGACCGGCTTACCGCAGTGCAGCGTCAAGCGTGTCGTGTCCTGCTCGGGAAATCGGGTCTCCTGCCGCAGCACCAGAGCTTTTTCCTGCCAGGTCAATTCGGAGGCGATGAAGAGATTAACAAACAGCTCGTCGTCGGCGTAAAAGTAAATGGTGTCCCCGTACTTGGCATGATTTTCCATGCCTGTGCCTGTGCAGCACCAGAACGAATCCTCCGGCGTGTTGTAGACCTTGACGTGTCCTGGTTTCAATGACCCGAAATAAATCATCATGCCAGTGCTGGGGTCTTGCGAGCCGAGAATGTGATTGAACAAGGCCCGCTCATAGAAATCCATAAAGCGCGCCGATGGCTCCCAGGCGAACAAATGCCGCGTCAGCTTGAGCATGTTGTAGGTGTTGCAGGTCTCGGCCGCGACCGGGCTGAGGTGCTCATCAAACCGATCAATCGGAAAAAAGTGCTCGTGATCGCTATTCCCACCAATCGCGTACGAGCGAAACAACGCGACGCGCTCCCAGAAAAAGGTCGCCATCTTGCGAAAGTGTGCTTCGCCGGTCACTTCATATTCCCGTGCCGCCCCAATGACCTTGGGAATTTGGGTGTTGGCATGCAGTCTATCCAACTTGTCCTCGCCCCGTGCCAGCGGCTCAAGCACAAGATCGTGATTAAAAGCACGCGCTAGGTCGAGATGCTGCGGCTTGCCCGTGACAGCGTAGAGGTTGGCCAGCAGTTCGTTCATGCCGCCGTACTCGGTGTCAAGCATGAGTTGCCTCTGCTCGTAAGAGAGGCGGCTAAACCGAAATGCGATCCAGCCGGCGAGTTTTTCCAGCACCTCCAATGCCTGCTGATTACCACAATGCACGTGTGCGTCAAGCAGACCGGCCATGATTTTATGCAGGGTGTAATAGGGAGCCCAGACTGGCTCGCGGCGCTCCACGCGGTCGAAGAACGATTCGGGATACGCCGATAGGAAACCAGGGGTATAGCCTTGCGTCGGCAAGGCATCCTGACAGGTGGCCAATTCTGTCACGATACCATCGACGCGCGTTTTGAAGTGCTCATTCCCTGTGCTGGCATACATTAAGGCGCATGCCGACAGATAGTGACCAAGCGTATGGCCGCGCAACTCACACTGCGGGTTTTCCCACCCGCCCACTGGCGTTGCCGACGATGGCAATCCGGCCGTTATGCGGAACGTATGCAGCAGCCGGTCCGGATCGAGTGCTAGCAGATACTGTTCGTCGCGCTGCATCGCCGCTTTGAACGGCCCATTGAGCAGGCGCACGTCCGTCAAACCGAAGGGCATGGCGTTCATGTTACTCGTATGACCACTGTGCTCAAATGCTTTCGGGATCATGCTGGATCTGCTCAAAGAGTGCCGTTGTGGCCCGTTCGGGCACCACACCAAGCTCGCCCCGGAGGACCGCCTCACAATGATGATAATGACGCAAGGCGGCTGTGCGCTCACCAGAGCGCACGTGGCACTGCATGATCAGGCGATGCGCATCCTCGCGGCAGGGATCCTGACGTAGGAGGCGCCAGGCATAGTCCAGGCACTCCGGGTAATTTCCAACACTAAAGGCATAACTCGCTACGCGTGACAGAAGCGAGAGGTACCGGACCCGCAGGCGCTCGCGCTCCACCACAGCATGCATATCGAGCGCAACGCAGAGGTCGCCGCGGTAGAGGCCGATCGCATGGGTGTACGATTGTGCGGCTGTCAGGCTGTCGCCATGTTGCAAGTGCTGATCACCGGCGCGCGCCAATGTATCGAAGCACACCACATCAACGATAACACCCGCTTCGCTATTCAAGCGATAGTAACCGTCCTCGTGCAGCACGAGTGGGACACCGTTAAGCGACGGGCCCAGGAGCTTATGAACATTATAGGCGAGGGTGTTCAAGGAGTTATGGGCTAACGCGGGGTCGCTGCTCGGCCACACCACCTCCTGGAGTTGTTCGCTCGGAACTCGCCGGCCATACTGGAGGCCGAGATGGCACAAGAAGGCTTCGGTCTTGCCCCCACTGCGTATCGCAATGGCGTGACCCGCTCGCAGAAGGCGAAAATTTCCGAGCATGCAAATCTGGATCGGCGCGCACGCCTCGTCAGTAAACCTGGAGTCAATGGCCTGCTTTGTTGTCTGTTCCTGCATCATATTTCAGCTCATCGCTCCTACATCTATGCGGGTCAGTCGGTTAGCAAGAGGCCTATGGACCGTCGCCGGATGCAAGGCGGTTACAGACTTGGCTCGAGCCGCCTTTTGAATTCAAAAGAGAATTCGTATACCCTACCTGAATCGACCATACTTGTCAAGCAGCGGAGTGCGCAGATTGGGCCGACGGCCTTCTGTGGTATCCTGTAAAGACACATTCTGGATTCGGCTTTGGATACGCGTATGAATACAGCACCACCGATCAGCATCCCCGTCGACGAAGCGCCCCCTTCCTTGACGAGCACAGTGTTGTGGCAGGCGGCCGCCCCGGCTGGCGTAGGGCCGGATTCGTTAGTGGCGCGCGTCTACGAGACGCTATGGAAACAGATTGTCGAAGGCGAGCGCCAACCGGGAGAGCGGTTGATCGATGCGGAACTCGTCGACGAGCTTGGTGTCAGCCGCACGCCCATTCGGCATGCACTCTACCAGCTTCAGCAGGCTGGACTTGTTGAAGCGAGCACGGGCCGTGGTTTCCATGTAGTGCTCTTCGGCGCCGACGATATTCGCGATCTTTACGATCTACGACTGATCCTTGAGGTCGCAGCTATCCGTGATGCGACGCGGCGCATCCCCGAGCAGGAGTTGCAGGCTGCCCTTGACCTGCTTAATCTCCTCCGCCTCATACCCGAGCCCGCACTTAGCCCACGTTTTTTGAGTTCCGACATGCAGTTTCACCACGAGCTTATCGCCGGTAATAGCGGAAATCGCCGGCTGGCAGAGGCTGTCGCTCAACTCCGCGCGCGCATGAGTGTGTTTCTGGCCGGTGGAACACGACTGCCGGGCGCGAACATAACAGCCATCGGCGAACACGAAGACATTATCCGCGGGTTGCTCGCACGCGATCCGGTGCGGGCAGCGACGGCGATGGCCCACCATATCCAACGGGTAAAGGAGGATGCGCTACTGGCATTTGCGACCGATCGACCACGCCGGGTTCGTCGTTTGCGTTGAGATTGAGGAGACAATGGCATGTCCAAGCCCACGAACGCCGATCTCATCCTCCACTACCTGCAGCCCGCCGAACAGTGGGTCGAGGCCTTGCCCGTGGGTAATGGGCGGCTGGGGGCGATGGTCTTCGGCGGTGTTGCGATCGAACGACTAGCGCTCAACGAGGATACACTTTGGTCCGGTCCATCGGCCGGTTGGAACAATCCGCACGCCAAAGATGTACTTCCTGACATCCGCCGGCTGCTATTTGCCGGCCGCTACGTTGAGGCCGATGACCTCTGCCGCAAGATGCAAGGTGCTTTCACCCAGTCGTTCCAGCCGCTGGGTGACCTGTCTCTAACCTTCGATCATACAGCACCGCCGGCGACATACCGGCGCGAGCTGGAGCTGGATACGGCGATCGCCACTGTTCGCTATATGATCGGTGCGGCGACCTTTACGCGCGAAGTGCTGGTAAACGCGCCCGACCAAGTCATCGCGGTGCGGCTCACCTGCGATCAACCGGGCCAGATCACCTTCACGGCCACGCTCACCAGCCTCCTCCAACATGCCACACAAGCCAGGGCTTCTGACGGGCTCACACTCATGGGCACGTGCCCACTACATGTCGAGCCGAGCTACCGCCAGGCCGATCAGCCGGTCATCTACGGTAGCGGGGATAGTACTGGACTGACCTTTGCGATCGAGCTTGGGGCGACGGTGGAGGGCGGGCGAGTGACGGCAGAGGCTCAAAAGCTGCGGGTAGAAGAGGCCGACGCAGTCACCCTCTACTTGGCTGCCGCCACCAGCTTCACTACGGGCGATCATGCCGCGCGGCAGGAAGGTCACGACCCCTCGGCCATGGCACTCCGGCAACTGTCCGTCGCAAGCCGCCGTCCGTACCCCGAGCTCCGGCAGGACCATATTAATGACCACCAGCAGCTTTTCCGCCGCGTGACCCTCGATCTGGGCACCACTGCGGCGGCCGGTCAACCGACCGACGAACGCATCCGAGCGTTTCACACGCATGCTGACCCCCAGCTTCTAACGTTGCTCTTCCAGTATGGGCGCTATCTCTTGATCGCCAGCTCGCGGCCCGGCACGCAGCCCGCCAATCTCCAAGGCATCTGGAATGACCAAATGCGACCCCCCTGGAGTTCGAACTGGAC
>JBBRHB010000419.1:0-5025 GCA_038223355.1 Chloroflexales bacterium | reverse complement strand
TATGTGCAGCTGGTGCAATATTACTGTAGCGACTGGGACTTTATGCTGGCGCGCGCGGAGGCCAACGGGCTGCTGGTGATCGTTGAGAACGGCAGGATTTCCGTGCCAAAGATTGCCATCGAAGGACCGGCGAAGCACACGTTTGAGTATGGCCTGACTGAATTTTTTGATTTCGAAATCGAAGCGGATGCAGCGAACCAGTACCTAGACGTCCAGAGTATTGCCTGGGACGCCAATAATCAGGCGCTTACCAGGACGATCCGAGCGCACAGCTTCCCTTTGGCCCAGGGCAACCTTGATGGCAAGCAAATCGCCGGCGCGCTCGGGGCGCAGACCACCGTGCTCCGAAACGCGACCGCACTGGACCCCGAGGAGCTACAGGCCTGGGCCGATGCGACGCTGACCAGGAGCCGCCTGTCGTTACTCAGAGGGCGCATCGGTGTGGCGGGGCTCGGCGATATCAAGCTGATGGAAATTATCAGCGTCGCGGGTATCGGCAAACGCTTCAATGGTAAGACGCCGGTGACTGGCATCCGTCATCGCGTTGACCAGGACGGCTGGCGGACGGATGTGAAGTTCGGCTTAAGTGCCGAGCGCTTTGTTGAGCGACCGGATATCGCCGATGTGCCGGCCGCAGGCTTAGTACCCGCCGTCAACGGGCTGCAGATCGGCGTCGTGGACCGCTTCGAAGAGGACCCCACCAAAGAGTTCAGGGTCAAGGTAGGACTGCCTGGCATCGACGCGAAGAACGGGGTCGTGTGGGCGCGACTAGCCGCGCCGGATGCCGGTAATGGTCGCGGCTCGTTCTTTCGGCCCGAGCCGGGCGACGAGGTGATTGTAGGTTTTTTTAACGATGATCCACGCCAGGCGGTGATCCTGGGGGCCATGTATGGCTCGAAACATGCGCCGCCCCAGGTTGTGTCGCCGCTGACGGCGGAGAATAAGAAAAAGGCGATCGTTACCAAAAAAGGCACCACGATCGGTTTCGTGGACGACGCGAAATCCTCGGTGTTTATCCAGACGCCGGATGCGAACAAAATCCTGCTGGACGACGATGCGCAAGCGATTCGTATTTCCGATCAGCATGGCAATACGATCACCATGAATAAGGATGGCATTGCGATCAAGAGTAGCAAGGACGTGACGATCGAGGCCAGCGGCAGCGTAGAGATTAAAGGGCTGAAAGTCGACGTGAAATAACAGTGAGCAGTGCGGAGAGCGAGCAATGCCGGTAGATACAGCATTCTTAGGCAGTGGCTGGGGTTTCCCACCCACGTTTCAACTCGGGGGCGCCGACGTTGTCATGGTAGCAGGCGTAGAAGATATTCATCAAAGCCTGCACATTCTCCTGTCCACACGTTTAGGCGAGCGCGTGATGCAGGATGACTTCGGCTGTGCGCTCGACAGCGTGGTCTTCGAGGAAATCGATCAGGGTTTGATCAATGCGCTCAACAGAAGTATCTCGGATGCGATTCTCTATTACGAGTCGCGTATCACACTCGATCAGCTCGATGTCGACGAAAGTCCAGAGCAGCCGGGTCTCCTGTTGATCAGCCTTACGTACACCATCCGCAGCACGAACTCACGCTTCAATATGGTGTATCCGTTTTACGTTAATGAGGCGACGGCTCTCGCCTGATGATACGCACGCAGGGACATAGTGCTATGCCAGATTTCATTCTTATCAATGGTGATAAAGCCAACTTCCTGCCCAATTTCGGGGCCGCGATTGTGGTCGTGCGGCCGGGCGATCTCAAAGGGAGCGGGCCGGCCACGCTCAACAACAAAACGATCTGCGTTGTCGGCGACGAGAAGAGCGTCGCGGTGCCCGGCTGCTCCTATATCACTCCGCAATACTCGATTCCGGGTACTGGAACACTCAAAATCGCAGCCCTGGCCGCAGACCAGCAGGCCAAGAAAACCAAAACGGGCGGCAAGGCGATGATGCTGAAAGGCGGAAGCTTTACGGCATCGTTCGAGGTCCAAGCGCCGGCCAAGCAGCCGCCGCCCGGGCCGGGAGCACCCATACCGGATGCGACGCCCAAGTACTCTGGCAGCGGGACCTTTATCACGACCAACACCAAATTCCAGGGATCCTGATGAGGGCTAGCATACTATGAAGGTCGACGAGCAGCCGAGTCCTCAGCGCGATGGCACCAGCCAGGCCGGTCGCCTGCAGCCGGCGCTCGATCCCGCATATGTGCCGGTTGACGAGCGCTCGGTTGCTGATCTGCTGCGTTTTGTCAGCGCTTACGCCGGGGAACTGCGCTACTTCAACGAGCAGAACGAGGCGGACGGCGACTGGTCAAGGTTTCTGGACGGCGATCTCGACGCTCTGGTGCGCTACCTAAACAATCCCGAGCAGTTTCAAGCAGAAGCGAACAACGGGGGGCCGGCTGGCCGCCCCCACCTCGTCCTGTTGCTTACCTTTCTCGATCTGCTGCAGTACGCCCGATCCCAGATCAATAACCTTACCCGCCGGCATCTGGAGTTCTACTACCGTGTAGCGCTCCAGCTGACTGCCAAGCTGCCGACCCCGGATCATGTGCACGTGCTGGTCGATCTGGCCGATGGACAAAACCAGTTTCGCTTGCCGGCCGGGAGCCTGCTGGCTGCTGGCCAGGACAGCCGGGGCTCCGAGCTCTTCTACCAGACCGATCAAGAGCTTGTTGCCAATCAGGCCACCGTCGCCAGCCTGAAAAGCCTCTTCGTACAAAAGCAGGTGATCGACCTGCCCGCAGTGCAGAAGGCCCCCGACCTACTCGCGGCCCTGTTTCCGACCTCCAGCGCGCCCTGGCAGGGTTTGCCGCCGGCCGAGCGCGCCTTTATGGCCATGCTCTCACTGGCACTGGGCGAGCATGGCCCTGGTGGAGCTCTGCCGTCCTACCCTGGTACGCAACAGCCCCCGGACACCGTAGTGCTCATGGCTCTTGACAAACTGGTAGCCTTTATCCAGTCCGAGCTTGCCATGCCACTGGCGGGTTTTCGGACCCTCATGGAACTGAAAAGTAAGCGTGATGCGTCAGACGGGCAATGGAACGTCGTCAATGACATTCTGAAAAAGGCTGGAACGCAACGAGACGCTCACTTTCAGCAGGACGCCTCGGCACCACGCGATTTCGAAAAGAATCTGCTTGCGGCCCTTGGCCTCGCTAATTTCAATACATTTTTCAACACGCTCCCAGAAGTCAATGACATGTATGACCTCTACCGCTTGCGCGAGCGAAGCGAGGTCCGGCAATTTATTGAAAAAGATCAGAAGCTCTTTATGTCGTTCGCTGATTTTGTTACCATGATGGCCATCATCGACGACATCTATAAAGACTGGCGCCGGATCTATGACCTACTACGCACGGCGGCCCGCAGCAAGGCAGCCCGCAACAAAGTGCCTGAACCACAGCTGGCTTCGCCGAATCTGCGTGCGTATGATGCCAACAAGTTTGGCACCTTGATCGCCCAAACGCTCGGGGTGCTTACCTTCCCGAGCAGCTTCGAGCCGCTCACAACTCTCGACGACTGCTATCGCCAATTCCTGACCATCGAGAGCTATTTTCACATGCCGGTCGAGGATTTCGCTGCCATGCGCGCGATCAACGCCACGGGCGCGGCGGCGAAACCTTGGGAGTTGGAGCAGATCTACGCGATCCTCGAGCAGGCGCATGTCGAAAAAGTGCTGCCCATGCGCTGGCAAGTACTGGCGGCCCAGCGCCAAGACCACAGCTTTGACGCCATGATCCTCTTCGCGCTGGGTGATCCGGCACCGGGCGATCCGCTTCCCGAAGCAAAGCACTTCCTGGATCTGGATCCGGTTCAGGATGAACTCTACATCCGCGAGCAGCTCTTTCTGGAGGTCGCCAATTTTGAGTATATCAAGAACACCGCGCTGACGAACGAGCAAGCCGTTGCAGCCTGGGACACGGTGTACAAGATGCTCGAACTGGCACAGCGTAGAAAGCGGGGCTGGGAGGAGCCGCGGGCCGCGATCGAACAGTGGGAAAACATCTATGCAGCAGCAGATGCCACGGCGGTGCAGGTGCTGGTCGGTCCCTCAGAAACGGCGGCCACACCACGCTGGCGCACCTTTGGCTCTAACGCAAGGCCGTCGGATCAGAGCGCTGTCGTGCCGGCGGCCGGTGGCTTTGCCGTCGCATCGCCACTGCTGGCAATGGCGGAGGGTGACCGCACGATCAGGCTGGTGCTTAGTTTCGACCCTGCTCATTTCGATCAGGTGGCGATCAAGGCGGCGCTTGCGACGGCTCCTTTGCAGTTCTTGCTCAGCGGCCAGGACAGCATGACCGAGGTCATCCCTAAACCCGCAGCAGATGGAAAACTGGCGACGGTCACAATCGAGGCCGCCACCGTCGTACAGGGTACGACCACGGCGTGCACTTTGACCATAACACTGCATCTGGACGCCCAGGCACCACCGGTGACAACGCTGACTATCACCGAGGGCATCCGCACGCCCTGGCCGATGCTGCAGATTCGCCTGGCCGCCGTTCCAAAGGCCGACGTACCGGCTGCCAATGACATAACCTATCGCGCGTTTCAGCCCTTGGTACTACAGAAAGTCCACCTCCAGGTTGACGTAGCAGGCCTGACTCAGATTACCGTACAAAACGACGATGGCGTTCTGAACGCCAAAAAGCCCTTCGAGCCTTTCACAGTTGTGCCGGTCGCCGGCTCAAGCTTCTACATCGCTCACCCGGAATTGTCTTCCAAACAGCTGGACCGGCTAGACATGAGTATCGACTGGCTCGGTGTGCCGGACAATGTACATGATTATTATCAGGGTTATCAGGACTATAAAAATCCGACGCCCTCTCCGACCACGCCGCCGAGCCCGATCACTGATAATACTGCCTTCAAGGGCCAGCTACGGCTGTATGACAATCGAGCGTTCTTTGATATTCAAGCGCTGCAACTCTTTCACGCGGATGACGTGAAAACCACCGGCGCTACGAAAACGAACATCGTTTCAATCGACGGACATAGTATCAAAACGAACTACCCGCTATATCGAGA
>JBBRHB010000418.1:0-5026 GCA_038223355.1 Chloroflexales bacterium | reverse complement strand
AAACCAGCGACACTGGTGGTAGCCTAGTGACCACAACGGCGGCGGCAGCATCCGTCCGGTGAGCCAGGTGTATGCTTCCAGAATCCCGCCCATCGTGGGGCCGGCAAAAATGTATTCGGTGTATTGCCCACCCTCAAACTGAAACGCATAGTTCGTCCGGTGGTTAAACTCAAAATGTCCGCGATAGCCGTTGTCAATGAACACCCCGGCCATCCTGCTGCCCCCATGCGGCATATGATAAAAGAACGGGATCGAGACATAATAGGGGTCATACTCAGTGCTGGTGTTGTCTCCGCGCGGATCACCCGGTGCCTTGCTCGCCCGCATCTCGCCTGCGGTATTAGGATCGAGCACGTCGGTATTCCACAGCGTAAAGTCGCGCTCACTACGGTTGAAGCGACCGGTCTTCTCGCCCAAACCGAAAAAGGCATCTTCCTGCCGGCAACTGCGCCTAACGACAAAGGCATCATTCAGCGTCGCGTAACCCCAGTAGTGGCCATCGCGGTCCTGATGCGTCTCAACGATTGTGCTGCCGTCGGATCGGTGTGCATCGATGCGGAAAGGCTGACGCCACAGCGTCAACACCATCTGGGCGGTCGTCACACGCACCGCCTCTTCGTCCTCCGTGACAGTGAACGCTGCCAGCGTGGAGGCTAGGTCGGCATGTACCGCAAAGGTCGGCTCCTCATCGAAGATCCGCCCCCGGCTCATTTTAACCCGCAGCATGTCATCCCGAATGACATCAACGCGCAACAGTTCGCTATCCACCTCTGCCAGGATGCCCCGGTCGGTCGGCGTGACCGTCTTGACACGCTCGAAGCGCGTAAAATACTTGGTGTCAATCAGCTCTGCCATGAACCGCATTCCTCCATTGAATTGCTCACAATCAACGACAGGAGTATAGCAACGTGCATATACAATTGAAAACGACTTCTATATGAGTGCGGCCGGTTGCACGCGAACGCCCGCTCGGCGCATTGTCGAGCGGGCGTATTGATTGTGACGTTAGCGCGCTGCTACCTGGCCATTGGTAGGTAGCAGCAGGCACTGTCCGTGGACAACTGCATCGTTGCCTGCCGGTAATAGTGTGCTGCGACAACCGAGTGCATTCTCCTGTGCACCACAGTCCGCACCTCATCATGCCAGATACGAACGCTTGGATGCGCCAGCCGCAGTGCCTGTGTCACATCATAAGCCGTGAACGACTGCCGCCGGGCAATCCATCCATTCAATTGCCCCACCACCAGCACCGCAAGTTCAGGGTAAGCCATCATGCTCCGTGCCAGCCTCTCGTCAGTTGCATATGCTGTTTCCATAACCACCTCATATACATAAACGCTCAAATGCCAGGATATATCGCAGCATTTTCGGCCTATTCGCATCAACCGGTCTATGAATAAGATAGCATGCCGCTGTGACAGAGACGGTCACAATCAGCACAGCTGTACTGAAGAGGCAAAATAGACAGCCTCTCCCATCTTCCACTACAATGGGTAAACAGAACAAAATGAAAGTGGAGGAAAGCTAATGAAACTCAATGATGATGTCTACGTCCTGTCCCTGCCGATGCAGATGGGTGGTCAAACCGCCCAGCTCAACCTGAGCCTGCTGCTGGACTCGGTGCACGGCCCCACCTTGGTGGATACCGGTCTGCCCGGCCAGCGTGATCTCACAGCCGCTGCCCTGACCGAAGCAGGTTTACAGGTATCAGACCTCACACATATCATCCTCACCCACCAGGATATCGACCACGTCGGTGGGCTGCATGAACTCGTACAGGCCTCCGGTGCTCAAGTGTTGGCGCATACAACCGAGGTTCCCTATATCGACGGTACGTTGCCACCTCGCTTCGCTACGCCCGAGGTGCTGGCTCAGCGCCCCGAAATGCGTGCCCTTGCCGAGCACTTCCAATGGACACCCGTGGATAAGTCGCTGGAGGATGGTCAACACCTCGATCTCGCAGGTGGCGTGCGCGTGATCTTCACGCCGGGCCATACTCCCGGCCACATGTGCCTGTACCTGGAGCGTTCGCGGACGTTGATTACGGGCGATGCTCTGACCGCCGCCGCTGGCCAACTGTCCGGCCCAAACGAGGGCGCAACGTCGGACATGGCCGAGGCATCAAGGTCGGTGCAGAAGCTGGCAGAGCTAGATGTACAAACCATTGTGTGTTATCACGGTGGTGTGGTCGATAACAATGCCAATGAGCAGCTACGACGTGTAGCTCAATCGCTGGCCGCCTAGGACGCAGTTGGCAGCGATCTGCCACATGTTTGGCTAACTAAGATTTGCTAGACCTCTTGAGGAGGAGCCCAACGATGAACGCGCCCCAATATGTGACCGATGCTGAAGGCAATCGTACCGCTGTATTGCTCGATATCTTGGGCTACCAGGAATTATTGGAGCGGCTGGAGGACCTTGAAGATATTGCCGCCGCCCACGCTGCCGGACAAGAGGAAGGCGAAGCTCTCCCCTATGATCAAGCGATGACCGAAGTGAATACCGAACGAGCTAAGCTCAGGCAAGATTGGGCCAGCGCTAGCTGTTGTGCGAAATCAATACACGTCCCTCGAATTACAACACAAAGCCTTCGACTGGCGAGACGATAACACGATGTTCCACTAAAGTGCCGCGCTTGCTGCTACCTTCGCCCAACTCCCCCTATTGCCCAACTTGCACGACATCGCCAGTTTGGATAGTCAACAACACATGGTTGACCTCGGGCATAAGAGGTTTGAGCGCTTCGATTCGGTTACTCGATGCAACCAGCACAATCACGCCAATAGTTGCGTACGCTAAATTTTGCTGATATTGCAAATTTTGGTCGGCGGTGATGAATACATCGAACTGATGCCGTGCCAACGTCATTAACTCGCCATTCTTCCTGCCCGACCATCCCATCTCTTGAACCGTCACGACAAGGTCGGCGTGCAATTCACGTTTGAGCTTCTTTGGTAGACATTCATCAAGCAGCACGCGCAACGGCATACGAGATTAATACCTCCTGTGCCAGTTCTAATACTTCTACGACTTGGTCACGGGTGACCGACGGAAAATCGGCTAAAAACTCGTCCAGGCTATCGCCGGCCGCTAAGTAGTCGATTAAGTTTTTGATGGGCACACGTGTACCGGCAAAGACAGGCGTACCTCCCAAGATATCGGGGGACGAAAGAATAAGGCCAGTACGTATCATATGCTTTACCTCATATCCTGACCAGAGAGTTGATTGCATCGGAGTATAGCACCGCCGAGTGCTCAAGGACGGTCGCAAAGTGTGGTCGTATCCTGCCAGCCATCAAGCATACATGACGTCGATGAGGTGCGGGCCGACCCCCGCTACTGAGCCCCTTACGCCTCTTGCTTGTCGGTCGCGCGCTTACGCTGATAATGCCGCCGGGCCTTGGCGCGGTTGCCGCAATCTTCCATATCACACCAGCGCCGGCTGTGGTTGCGACTGGTGTCCACAAAGAGCCAGCCACAGGTATCGCCCGAGCATTCGCGTACGCGGCCCAGGTCGCCCGAGGTCAGCAGATCCGCAGCCGAGCGTATGATCGGCCAGAGCATCTGGTCGAATGCACCATTGGCCGGTCCCCAACCCCACCCGAAGCCCTCGCCAGTTTGCACCAGCTCGGCGTGTGCTAGAGCCTCCTGTAGCCGCGTGTTGAGCTGCCCGAGATCGCCGAGTGCGGCCTGCTCGCCACCGGCCACGGCAGCGAAGACACGGTAGATCACCTCACGCACTTCACGCGCCTGCTCAAAAATGACCGCCGCCTCGGCTGACCGGGCGGCGGCTTCACGCGCAAGTTGCTCTTGCTTTTCTTCGGTCAGTACACCTGCCCGCCGGCTCCACAAGAGGAGATCGTGGTAGCTCGTCAGATGCTCCTCGGGATGATCGGTGTCATGCGAGCCAATTGTGTTTGCAAAATCCAAGCAGAGCCGGCCTCCAACCAGGTTGAGCTCGTCGATGTGATCCCTATGTTCGTCCATATGCGTTGCTCCAAGAACAAATATACGTATAACCCTCTATTCTCTGTTGACAGGTTATACTATTACTGCTATAATAACCATCAAGTAAGTTATAGCCGGTTAGAGACTAACTGTCAAGGCAATATGGAGGTGGAGCGTGGCAAGAATGAGCATGACAATCCGTAGATGGGGCTTTGTTATTCCCCGGCTGCACTGGGCACGGCGAGCGCGCACCCCATTGGAATCCATGCCCATGGAACAGATCGCACGTGCGTTCCCGCAGTGGGGTAGCGCAGAGGTGCGCTCCAGCAGCACGGATAAGCCAGGCTGGGAGGGTGTCTTCACATATGACGACATGCTTTTGATGGAGCGGATGGGACGGGTTCGGTGAGACGGTGGGTGGCGGTAGGCAGCTAAGGAGCAAAAGTCATGGTATCTCGAAGAGATGTTTTTCCCGGTGGATCGAATACGGTGCGCGGCTCGCATATGCCCCTCGAAACTAGCCCCCACTGGCGGTGGAACAACCCGCTGAACGTCATCCCGCTACTGATCGTCGTGACCGTGGCGCTCGCGTTGGTCGCTCTGATCGCCTAACAGCAGTAGTGACGGCGGGAGCAATATCACCGTGATATCGCTCCCGCCTTGTCGTTATCCAGGCCGAGCGCGCCATGATGCAGCCCTTCATCCGCAGTTGCGGTCCTTGGCACGTCTTTTTCGCCGCCAATCGGATAGGGCCACAGCACACGAATGTAGGTTAATTGGGCGTCTTACGACAAAAGTCCATACTGGTGGAATCTGAATCAGGATGTATAATGATGTATCCCCCCAGCCATTGCTACGGCACTTTGCTGTGTTGTGTGATCACCACCCGGCGTGACGGTTGCTTAACGATAGCTATGGCCTGCTAAGAGTAGGATAGCTTCAGGCGACAACCTCGTTGAGCATCTAGATCCGGCCTGGTTGCGGTGCTCTGAAGCTTTGTGCATCGCATCCTAACTGCGTTTGGTCGTACGCAATGGCAGTGATGCCGGTTGATATGCCTCCGATCCGTTGCGGATCG
>JBBRHB010000417.1:0-5029 GCA_038223355.1 Chloroflexales bacterium | reverse complement strand
AACCATCCAGCCTTTACGGGCCGGTGTCCAAAAGGCCGAGGAGCCATGGGTTGAGTCGGCTTCAAGCATGATCTCGCTCACGCGCTCGTTGAAAAGCCAGTCGCTGCTCAGCACGCACGGTGTCGGGCACCGTTCGGTAGCGTGCTAACCATTCGTCGCGGAAGGGCGTCCAACAGTCTGTCAGGATGGCGGCGCGGCTTTGTTCCATCAGCCGGATCAAGAAGCGTAGGTTATGAATGCTGGCCAGTCTTGGGCCTAATGTTTCTTGAGCATGAAAGAGATGGCGCAGATAGGCGCGAGTATGGTGGCGGCAGGTATAGCAATCACAGTCCACATCGATCGGGCGCTCATCATGAGCCCAGCGCGCATTCAACAGATTGATGCGTCCATCAAGCGTGAATGCCGAACCGTGCCGACCCAGGCGAGTGGGCAGCACACAATCAAACATATCGACGCCCCGACTGATACCCTCGAGCATATCTTCGGGAGCACCGACTCCCATGAGATAGCGCGGACGGTCGGGTGGCAGATAGGCAGTTGTTGTTTCCAGCATTGAATACATTATGTCCTTCGGCTCACCAACACTCAGGCCACCAATGGCACAGCCGTCTACATCTTGCTCGGCTACAAAGCGGGCCGAGTCAACCCGTAAGTCAGAAAAGATGTTGCCTTGGACAATGCCGAAAAGCATTTGATCGCCGCGGCTACGGGCAATTATGCAGCGCTCCAGCCAGCGATGAGTTCGTTCCAGCGCCTTGACCGCATAGTCATGGGTAGCTCCAATCTCCGAACATTCGTCAAAAGCCATCATGATGTCGGAGCCGAGCTGCTCCTGAACATGGATGGCGTGCTCGGGCGTGAAGCGATGCTGTGAGCCGTCAAGATGGGAACGGAAGGTAACACCTGCGTCATCGATCCGGCGCTGACTACTCAGGCTCCAGACTTGAAAGCCACCTGAGTCGGTCAAGAGCGGGCCGGACCAGGCCATAAAGCGATGCAAGCCGCCCAACTCAGCGATGAGATCGCTGCCAGGACGTAAATATAAGTGATAGGTGTTACCTAAAATTATCTGTGCCCCAAGGTCGCGCACTTCGGTCGCCGTGAGTGTCTTCACCGTAGCCTGAGTTCCGACAGGCATAAAGACCGGCGTATGTATAACACCATGGGGGGTTGTAAGCTGGGCGGCTCGCGCCCAGCTTAGGCGGTCGGTATGTTCGAGCCTAAAACGACTATTCTCTGCCATAATACCGCGCCATTATAGCATGGCGGATTAGGCTGCCTAGTATCCGGTCCTGATGTGGAGCTTACGCGTTTGTGACGCTGCGTCGCATGATGGTACTGCCGCTTACAATCTCACTACCAGGAAGGTCGGCTGCTGTTACACCAGGATCGATACGGCAATGGCGACCGATATTAATCCCGGCGGGTACGTGCGCCCGCATGCCAATCACTGTTAGTCCATCGGTAATGTGGTCTGGCTCAGTACGGTTGGGGCGGAGATCGGTGCCAATACCAAGCTGCGCTCGGTCCTCGATAACGACGCCGCTATCAACGACACAGCGATCAACCACCGCACCTGATCCAATGTCGGTGTCGCGCATAATGATCGAGTCACGGACAATCGCACCCGGCCGGACATGCACACCCGGTGAAAGGACGCTATTGATGACCTGCCCTTCCACCACACAACCATTCGAGACTAGGCTTTGGTGAACCTCACCACCCGGCAAAAATTTTACCGGTGGTCGTTCTTCGGAGCGCGTATGGATGACCCAAGCGGGATTATAGATATCTAGCGGGGGCGTATCGAGGAGCATACCAAGCTGGGTACGCCAGTAGACCGCGAGGCTGCCAACATCCTGCCAGTAGCCATTGAAAGGATATACAAAAACACGATCCTGATCCACCATACGTGGAATGAGATTCAAGCCAATTTCGTGCGAAGAAGCCGGGTCACGTGCATCTTCGGCCAAGCGACGAAGTAACGCAGCTGTTTTAAAAACATAGATACCCATGGAGCCCCAACGGCTCGAGGTTTGGAGTGGCTTCTCATGAAACTCATGGACGCGCTGATCCGCGTCGGGCGTAACCATCCCGAAGCGGTGAACATCCTCCGGCTTAACAGGTACCACCCCGATCGTCAGATCTGCATCTCGGGCGGCATGTGCGGCGAGCAGCGGACGGTAGTCCATGGTATAGATCTGATCCCCAGACAAGACCATCGTTACTTCACTTTCGGCCTCAGCTAAACGCTGACGGTTCTGGTTCAAGGCACCGGCCGTGCCACGGTAGACATCTTCCGCAAACTCATCGCGGAATGGCTGCCAGATAAACAAGCCGTTCGGCCGGCGACGGTCAAGATCCCAGGGGCCGCCTAGTCCAAGATGATCCAGCAGGGGCTGAGGGCGATAGTCGGGTAAAACGGCGATGCGCCGCAGACCCGAGTTTGTACAATTTGAGAGGGCAAAATCAATAATGCGGTATTTACCGGCGAAGGACAGCGCCGGTTTTGCACGTTGCGACACTAAGATCCCAAGCCGCCGTTCACGTCCACCTGCGAGGATCAACGTCAAAACGTTCACGCGTACCTCCGCTGCACCTGGATCACATTACGACGAAGCATGAGCTAAGGATAGCGCAGAAATAGCGGATGACGCAAGGGCCAGATGAACTGCAGGAGATTATGGGCGCTTGCTGCTGTGCTACAATCTTTATATGGCGACCATTGCCGACATGCTACGCCAGCTTGGCACCCATGCAGCACCCCAAGGTGGCAATGCATTCGTCGGGCCGATCAGCCTGCCAGCATATGAGACATCGCCACTCCAGCTCCCGGCCCCACCAGCCTTGACACGCGGGTGGAGCAAAGCCACCGGTCGTCCGACCGAAGCACATCATGCCCTAGCCCTTGCCGCAGTGCGTGCTGGAGAAGGAGTAGCCTTGATGGGCCATGGGGCAGTGCCGCATGACGATCTCCTGCTGTTAGCTTTAACACAATTACTGGCAGAACCCCAAGCCGCAGCACTGTGGGTCGCACCAAACCAGGCAAGCCTGCAGGCGACGACGGTACTGTTGAAGCGCCTGCAGCCGGCGCTGAGCTGGCAAGTGTTGGGGGAGCAGAACCAGCGTGGCGCAACCAGCCAACTGACGCTGCTGACCTATGATGACTTACACCGGCGCGTCTTGCAATGGGCCGATCGAGCCTGGAGCTGGCTCTGGCCCAGACTGCATTTCATGGCCTTCCCGGGGCTCCATCATGCGACCGGTGCAACGGGTGGTCATGTACTCTGGCTCGTCCGACGGGTCGAGCGGTTGGTTGGCCCGGTGCAACTGCTGGTGGCCCTTGCGCCGGTCGCAGGAGCAGATAGTGCCTTGCCGCGCTTGCTGGGACACTCGATGCGGCTGATAGCAGCCAGCACGGGCCCGACAACCTCGACACTGGTTGCCTTATGGCATACCGGAGCCGACCGGCAGGCGACGCTCCGGCAGATTATAGCGGGATTGAGCCGGCATCAACTAGCACTTACGGTGCTAGGGCGGGATCATATCGAAACAGCGGCGCTCGCAAACAGCCTCCATCCGGTGATTCCAGTGGGCAGTGGTCCCGATGTGGCGCGCGTTGCACTGGTAGCAGGGGTGCCCCTGTGCGAGGATGAACGCCAGCATTTGTTGCGCGCGGGCTACAGGCTGCTCCTTTTGCTAGCAGGAGATACGCCACACGAACGGTTGCTCCTGGCCCACCCGGAGCTTTTAGGACAAACGTTACCGGCGTGGCCCGTTCCACGGGCGAATCGATTGATTAATGTGGCTGAACTGATCTGTGTAGCCAGCGAGCGACCGATCAGTGCGGCTGAGGTTGAGGACTGGCAAGTTGCGGATCAGGTGCGGAAGCTTACCGAGCAGGGACAACTCCAGCCACTAGCTATAGATGGAAAGTGGCAACCGGCAGCGGGCGTGAGTGATCCGTATGACCGAATTGATCCGCACGCCGTACGTGGGCAATCAATTGGGGTCTTCGATCTAGCCGGTGAAGTTTACGGCCATACTTCGCCGGGTATTGCCGAGCGTTGGGGGCTCGTTGGCACCGTTTGGTCGCCGGGCCACGTAGTTGAGAGTTCGGGCAAGGCGGAGGTGATACTGGCCCCGACAAGGGAAGAGCATGCGACATGGCCGGTCGAAGTGGTGCGAGTGATCGTGCGTGACGAGCTAGCGAAACGCAGTCTACAACTGAAGCAGCGTCGCCTAGAGCTACGGCGTATCACCATGAATGTTAATGCCCGTGTCCGGGGACTGATTGAACTGTGGCCGGAGCAGCAACCACGCGAACTGCCGATAGCACGCGCAGTGGAGCGGCAATGGGAGGCTGTCGCACTCGAATTACCGGCAGAGGTACCGGAGGGGCATCTCGCAGCAGGATGGGCGCTGCTCACAACGCTACCGATGGTTGCCAATGCCAGTCCGGGCGCTTTGCTGCCGTGGTATGACAGAGCGCGGTCCCAATTGCTGCTGATCGAGGTCGATCCCGGCGGTGTAGGGCTCGTTGAGGCGTTGTATACACAGATGGAGCGTTGGTTAGATCTGGCGCTGCAATTGGCTCGGGCATGTGCCACAGATTCTTTGTATGCGCCTTTCGCCGCTCCCGAGTTGGAGTGGCTCCAAGCTTTACGCTTAAAGCCAAAAATGGCACCGCCGACTGCTGTCAGAGAACCGGAGCACGTCGAGGAGGTGGTCGCGCAGACAGCGGCAGTAACAATAGGACACCAGCCGCATGAAGAGGTTACCGTACCGCCAGCACACGTAGTACCAGAGGCGCGCCAGGAGCTACGACGGCGTGGACCGGCTGTTCGAACATATGAGATGCCCACACCCATCGCCCCATTAGCTGCGCTAGTAGTACCACAGGTTATACCGGGGCTTGAGACTGAGCGAGCAGAAGTAATTTTGAGCAGCCCTATAGTACAGACCGAACTGCCTGCCGAAGAGGATGTACCTCTGGCGGCGGCTGATGACATTGCTTGGGAGCCCGACA
>JBBRHB010000416.1:0-5033 GCA_038223355.1 Chloroflexales bacterium | reverse complement strand
AACACGTCGAATCCCTTTCATGGTTTCACGTACGGCAATCGACGATGTTGGTGATTCGAGTCGCTTCCCATGCTCATCAGGCGGCGCGGCCTGGTGGACCTGTGAGATAGCAACCAACCGGCGTTGGATGGTGGCAACCTTCGCGTGCTGCGCCTGGTCGGTGACATAGAGCACGATCGTTTCAGATGTAGCAGGCAGTGAGGCGAGCGAGCGAACTGCACACCAGGCGCTGAACTGGGCCCAGTCGCCGGCGTAGGCGCGGCGGGTGCTCGGTGCTTTGGCCTGCTCAACATAGTGTTTCGCCTGCTCGATGAGATCGGCAATCGGGACGAACACGGCGAGTTGGCTATCTTCTGGCTGATGGAGTATGGCAGTTGTCATGGTGCACTCCTGAGTGCTGTTAAGCTTCGCTTATCGGCGCTTAGACTATACCGTGCTGGCGGGCCATTTGCGCGTCTGCGATGCGCCAAAAAGAACATGTGAGCGTATGCTGTTGGCCTCCATTCAGGCCGCTCTGCTTCATATTGTAAAAGGTAATGTGCTCATTGAGTGCTACGATTTATGGCTATCAGCGCCCTTCCTCGCAGGAAGAGACCCGCCGGCGGGCAGGTAGACAAGATAGGGGCACCGAGTACGCTCACATCGTATTTTCGGTGCCCCTAAGTACCAGGACGTGCATCAGAGCTTGCACTTAGCTAGGGAATGTATGTACACGAGGGACGGCAACGATTCGCAAGAAACGGGCCACATCGAACGCCATCGATACAATGGCATCACGTCCGCTGCACCGTCGCCCCGTTTCATGCATTAATCACCGGTGTATCGTAATCAAGCGGCTCCGGGATGCTCTCCAAGGTGAGGCTATAGGTGCCGAAGCGCTCCAGCCCATTCGTAGCGTAGGGACTCAACCCTGCAACGGCCGCCGCCTCGACCGGATAGCCCTCCTTGATCAACGCCCGCAGATCATTGGCCAGCGTGACCGTGGTATAGAACAGCATCGCATTGGCCAGTAACAGGGTATATTTGATCGCTTTCTGTTGTTCGCCGCGGTCATTTTCGCGAATGACCCCCGCGCTGCCAAATCCCAGCCACTTCACGAAATTGTTAAAGTGCTCACTTTTATTCGTTTCTTTGTGGATCACGGCCCGCATCTCTGGGTCCGCCATGAGGCGGAGGAAGAAGCCGGTGCGACGGACCCGCCCCAGTTCGCGATAGGCTTGTGCCAGTTTACTGCTACCGGTGCTGATCGTGCGCAAGATCGTTGATGGCGTGATCCGACCTTCCTTAATCGAGAGCGCAATGCGCAGCAGATCGGGTAGGTGCGTGCGAATCAACTCCCAGTCAATGATCTTGTCGGCAAAGACGGCATCGATATGCTGGTAAGTCGTGTGGGCCGCCGGGCGATAAAAGAGCAGATCCTGCCAGTTCCGAATGCGCGGCATTAACTCAATCCCCCGGAGAAAGGCCAAGCCGAAGATCGCTTCACTCTGGCCCTGGGTATCGCTGTGGAGAATCGTGGGCTGGATCACGGACTGATTCTGGTCCAGGACATCGAGTAAATAATGGCCTTCCCACGCACTGCAGGCAATAAAGTTGGCCATTAGGGCAATATAGGTCCCGGAGAGCAGGTACAGCGCAATCCCGCCATACCCGCCATAGCGAATATGCCGTTCCGAGAGCAGGTTCTGTTCATAGACCTCCCATTTCGTGCCATCAATCGACGCATGTTGGAGCGAGCCCCAGAGGCGCGGGAGCGAGCACCGGTGGTACGCCGCAATGAAGACCTGACTGGCCTGATCCAGGTTCTCTTCACTGATATGATGGTGATCGATCCAGGTCAACTGTTTCCGATCCACATTCCCCAGGGCCTTGGCGGTCGCCGTGGGGCCGATCTGACAGCCATAACAAAAGACGGCAGCGAGATAACGCGCCACGGGCTGGTCGATTTTAGCGGCAAAGCCGGAAAGCGGCCCAAACGTATCGGTCCAATGCAGCCAATGATCAGTCGTGGCCAGCGCATGCACAATACTGCGGGATTGCTGCCGCGCCGCTAACTGCTGTTTGAGGCCGGTCACGCTCGTCGGTTCCTGGTGCCGCGCTGGCCGCCGAATCACCGGCCGTCCCTTGATTAACGTGACCTGGTCGTTCGTGGGAAAGGTCTGATCCGTCGTCTCGGCGAGCGTGGTCAACCACTGCTGTTGCGCCGTCACAAACGCGTCGGGATCAACGGGCAGGCCGAGTTGTTCCCCGTACGTCCCAATTCGCGCGTCGTACTCCTCCTGGGAGCAGAGCCGCGGAAAGGGATCGCCAAAACGGTCGGCACTGACAATGTACAGATCGCCGATGTGCAGTGCCGTGAGAATGTGCGAGGCGACGCAGGCCTCAAAGTGCCGCCGATTCACCCGGTGGGGCACTTGGTCCCGGGTGGCCAGATCCGTGACGATGCGCCACCAGCCAACGGGAATCCAGCTCAGGTCGAGGAGCGGCTGGGCCGTGGCGGGTGCACCGGGCGGCAGCACCGACAGCCACGCGGCCTTGCTCCGTTCGTGGGTCAGGACAAAGGCGATCGCCTGCTGCAGCCCGCTATCGCGACTGGCGGCGTGGAACGGCAGGAGCTTGAGGAGGCGAAAGACGGTGGAGCGATGGCTGCGATACGGTCGCCAGACAAAGGAGGCGAAGTTGTTCCCGGCGTAGGTCAGGTGCGCCTCGCAATCCTGCAGCAACGCATCACTCCGGTCCTTGAGCACCTGGTCCATCCCGGCGAAGCGGGCTTCAACACTGCCCGGTTGCTGATAGCCCACCACCAGATCACGCAGGGCGGTAATGAGGCGGTCGGTGCGGGCCTGGTGCTGCTGCTGATAGGTTTCGAGGGCCGTTTTTGCCGCATGCTGAATGGACCGCATGCGCCGGATGAACATGCCGGCGACATCATCCAGGGTTTGGGCATGCTGACTGGCGAGGAGCGCACAGGCCAAGGTGTAGCGCCGGGCCGGTTTCAGCTCGCGCATCAAATGGATATCATACGCCATCGCTTCCGTGGCAAAATGCCGGAGCTTCGCGTCGGGCAAGGTGCGGACGAGCGCATGGACCGGCTGGTAGGCAGCGGACCATGCAAGACGCTCCGCCAGCGCGTGCAAGTTGCCGAGGGTGGGGCGGCCGGCCGAGTCTTTGAGCACATCCCAGGGACTGCGCTGCGTCGTCGGCTCCACCACCAATAAGGCATCCAGCAATGTCTGCAGATCCGGGGTCACAGCGGCCATGACCTGGGCGTAGAGGCCGGTGTAGCTTTTGGCACGTTGACGTTGGGCAATCGTCGCGAGGGTGGTAAAGCCTGGCAATTCGTAATACTGGCGGAGCAGTTCTTCAATGGCGAGGTTGATCAGGTCGTCAAGTTTTTCGGTGTGGACGGCCGCGTCAGCGATCACCCGTTGCACCACCTGCCGCCCGCCGGCTCGAAACGGTTTGACGTTGCGGAGCGCGCGAATGCGAGCCTGGTGTCGTCGGCGCGATCCGGAGCGATCATACGCCGGCAGATGCGGGATGAGCGCGCTGTGATCGACGGCCTGGGCAATATGCTGCACAATACAGGGCGGGACGGTGTGGAGCGCCACGAAATACCCAAGCCTTTGAAACGTTTTCAGGTGAATGAGGAAACCGAGGGCAGCGACCGCATCAACGGTCATGCGCTGGGCAAGCTCGCTTTCTTCTGGGGTGGGTGTGTAGACGTGTTCGAGATCGTGCGGTGCCACCACCGCTTTGAGGCGCGGATAGATCGTGTCCTGCAGCGTGGTCATGGGCGGGCGGTCTCCTTCCTGAATCGCAGGGACGTCGGATTGCGGGTCTGGGCAAGCATAGCAGAGAAGGTATCTTCTCCTGCGTTTCATCCCGCATAGAGGAGTTGGTGGACCGCACGTCACGTTCAACGTGCGGGCGATAGCACCAGTGATGGCACCGAAAAAACGCACGAGAAGACCGGGAGGAGGAGCGACGGATGCTTGATGCGACGATCAGAGAGGTCCTCGATCACTGGCAACGCGAGCTGGCGGCAGAGCGCGCAGCAGCTACCTGCCGGCGCTATGGCGGAGTCCTCCAGCAGTTCTTAGCCTGGTATGCCGTGCAGGAGCAGCGGCCGCTGACCTTGCCGCACCTGACGCCGATCACCCTGGTCAGCTACCGGAACATGCTGCAACGGATGGTCAAAACGAGTACCGTCAACACGCATGTCAGCGCGCTCCGCTCGTGGTGTCGCTGGTTAGCAGAACGAGGGATGGTCACGACCAATCCGGCCGCACATCTCAAGTTGGTGGGTCGTCAGGAACCAGTGGCCCCAAAAGCACTCAAGGATACCCAGGTGAACGCGCTGTTGCGGGCCGCTGCGCAATCACGCCATGCCGCCCGCGACACCGCAATTGTGCAACTCCTGCTGCAAACCGGCATGCGCATTGGGGAATGTGCGGCCCTCCAGTGGGACGACGTGACGTTGGGTGAAAAAGATGGCGAGGTGTGTATCCGAGCGGGGAAAGGCAACAAAACGCGGACCATCCCGCTCAATACCAGTGCGCGGCAGGCGCTTGCAAGCTATAGTGCGCCGGTCCTGCACGTTGCGCCGACGCTCAAAGCGGTTGCTGCTACGTGGTCGCAGTATGTCCGCACGACACCGCGCACTCCACTATGGCAGAGCCAAAAAGGCGGGGCGTTAAGTGTGTCGGCGATGGCACGCGCCATCGCTGGCCTCGTGCGCGACGGGGCAGCTCGTCACTTGATCCCACCGGCAACGACCGCACACACCCTGCGCCACACGTTTGCGACCCACTATCTCGCAACGCATCCGAACGATTTAGTGGGTGTGGCGAGCCTCCTCGGCCATAGTTCCCTCAATACCACACGCATCTATGTCCAACCGACCGCCGAGCAACTCGCTGACCGGCTCGAACGGCTCGACCTCAACGCCTACGTCAATTAATACCGGAGCAGAGTATATATTGATCCCGTTCGATGTGGCCCGTTTCTTGCGAATCGTTGCCGTCCCTCGA
>JBBRHB010000415.1:0-5033 GCA_038223355.1 Chloroflexales bacterium | reverse complement strand
GAGCAACAAGCCACCGAGCTTATGAACCGACGAGCAAGCGCTGAATATCTTCGTTCGGGCGAACCTGTTGCTCTCGCACATGCCCATCGGCTGCGTTAAAGACCACAATCGTATCTGCTGGCAGGAGACCTTTCGTACGCGGTGTATACAGTGGCACCGCAGCATAGATCGTCTTTCCATCCGCGCTGATCGTACAGGTTACGATGGGTTCCTCATAGCGAAATTGATGGGTCTGCCAAGTACGGGTGTCGATGACACGAAACATACTTGCCCTGTCGCTACCAGCAATTTGGATATTTTGTGCTACCATCAATACTGTTCCATCATTTGCGAGTGCTACAAGTGGCTGTGGCGATACTGATACATCGGGAACTAACGGTATCTCACGGGATACCACGCGCTTAACAGTGTCAAAGATAATCATTTTCTGTTCAGTAATGAGATATAGCCAGTGATCATCCATCGAAACAACACCGTTATACCATATGTGCATGTTTAGAAATGGGGGGGACTCAACCACCTGCGTACTGGTGTTAAGGATGCGGAGTTGGCCAAGGCATAGAATGTAGATATGGTTACTGGTGTTCGCGCGTATAGAGTGTGGAGCGATACAACCGGGTAGCTTAACTGTTTCCGCCAGTAAGTGTCCATTCGTTGTATCAACAATTTGCAGCCAGCCTGGGCCATTCTCACCATTCGTTTGTAGGTAGCTCGCGATGTACAACCAACGATCATCGGGTGATGTGACGAGGGTGGACGGACCACCCGGCATGTAGCCAGGGCTATCTTGAACAGCAACCTGCCAATATTGTGTGCCCAACTGTGCATCGTAGGCAGTAACCTGGCGACCATTTGCAACGTATAAGCGCGTTTTATTGGCAGAAAGAATGGCATCATAGCCCATAGCTGCAACAAAGCGTGCTCGGTGTGATGAGGCATTGACTGCGGTCACACGCCCTCCCGTGATATCACCGACACCTCGCCCTACTAGGAGGCTCCCAATATACAACTGGGGTTCGTCTGGCGGACGAACGGTTGCTTGTGCTGCTGGGGAGCGACCGCTTATCAATGGTGAGAGAGCATATGGTAAGCCGTGCCATTGTAGAAGCAGCACGATGAGTATAGCCGTGAATGCGCTTGATAGGAGTACCTTACGTGCCCAGTGTGGTCGCGATCCGAAAGGGGGGGTGCCAAGATTGACGGACGTTCTCGATGTTACACGGAGGACAGCAGTATCAGGAGGCACCGGCAACGCCGCTAATAGGTTACTGGTTCGGATTTCACGCTTCCATTGTGCAGCACACACGGAACATGTGTTCACATGGAGTTGGACTTCACGCTCTTGTGCTGGCGACAAGTCATGACGGGTTGCAAGCAATGCAGCGATTTTGCGGCAGGTCATATGTCATCTTCTTTCTTATAAAATGCTTGAAACCGCTTACGGGCGCGCGAGATCCGCATCCGCACGGCGGGAGTTGCTTCGCCGGTTTGGGCCGCGATTTCCGAACAAGTGAGACCGACGTACTCGTAGAGCAGTAATGCCTCGACATCTTTGGCTTTCAGACGGGCCAAGCAGCGTCTCACGCTATGAGCCGTACCTACCGAGTTTTCAAAGGCTGGTAGCCGCAAGTACAAGCTCAGCGGCAGCCAGCGAAATCGGTGTTGCCGTTGCAGTGCGTTGAAGGCGAGATTCGTAGCAATGCGATGGAGCCAGGCAAAGGGATGCACTGGTAACGCTTTGGTGGCAGGATATCCGTTGAGAGCATTGAAGGCGCGCAGAAACGTATCTTGGAGCAGATCGGCTGCAAGCTCTTCATCGTTGAGCAATCGGAGGAGGTAGCGAGCCAGTGGCATGCGGTAGGCAACGAACCACTGGGCAACGACGTGCTGCCGGTCGTGTGCTTCAAGTGCTGATGTGACATCCAAGCATGACCTCCTCTGTCCGCTGTCCTATCTATAAAGACAGTTGAGGTGTGTTTAATGTAACAACGTTGGCCTGCGATGACTATTGAGATCGTCCATGAAGGCTTGCCTTCTGACTCCGCAACGCTATGTTTAGGCCATCCAGGTCTCATGTCGATTGCGGGTGCACAACTCTAAGCTGTTGCATCTCGCTACTATACTTGTTACTATGAGAGTAGATGCTGTTCGATATTCTCGGGACAATCACAGTGATTGAAACGATCGCTGTCGAGAATTCCATTCGTGACATTGCCCGCCTTCGTGCTGAATATGGAGCTGGCCGGTGGCGTAAACTTAAAGGGGAGGCAACAGTACGATTGGCAAACGGTACAGTTCGCCGAGCAGAAATTCACTGGTATGAAGCTCACGGCATCGGACGTCGCCGTCTCAAAATTAAACGCTTTTTGGATTAACTGCTATGCAACTCAATCCCGGTCAACCACGCTTTGCTTTATGCATTCGTAACTCGGGTGCTGAAGACATCGAGCTTCGTAAGGCCTATCAACTTCTACCAACGTCTTCTCCACAAGAGGATGGATTCTTACGTGTGATTGACGAGTCGGGCGAAGATTATCTGTATCCAACCGACTACTTCATTATGCTGGATCTGCCGCACGAGGTGGAGCAGGTATTGCTTCAGGCTGCGTAACGCGGTATTTCAGCCACCCAGATCTCCCGTGCATAAGGAACTTGCTTAGACGTACGTCTTGCCTTCTAGATTCTAACTGAGGCTGCTTTGCTTCCTTCAGAACCTCACAATTTACCTATCATCAGCAACGCCGAAGCTATCGCGCATTGGGCAACCATACCTCAAGAGTTTATTGATTCGTTTGGAGATGAAGGAGATGTTGCGCATCAATATTTGCTGACTCCCACGATTTTTGCGCTCTTAGGTGATATCCAAGGCAAGACGATCTTGGATGCCGGGTGTGGTCAAGGCTATCTTGCTCGCCTCCTTAGTAAGCGCGGTGCGCAGGTGACGGGTCTTGAGCCAGCAACGCTGTTGATCGAGTATGCGATTAAACGCGAAGAGGCTGAGCACAGCGGCATTCGTTATATACAGGCCGATTTATCTACCTTTGCTGAGCCTACACAGTCTTTTGACATCATTATCGCTAACATGGTCTTGATGGATATTCCCGATGATGAGGCAGCGATAGACGCGTGCTTCGCCCACCTCAGGCCGAGCGGCCAGTTCATCTGTTCACTGATCCATCCTTGTTTTGAAGAGTCGGACAGCGTCTTCCAGGGTCAGGGTTATATCGCGGTGCACGAGTATTTCCGCGAGTATGCGATTCCGCAACGCTGGGGCTATCGCTTTCATCGACCGCTGAGTCACTATTTCGCCGCGCTCATTCGGCGTGGCGGTCTGATCCGGGCGGTAGTCGAGCCGCAATTAGATCCGGCCCAGGCAAAGGGAGCCCTTTCAGAGAACCGCAACCTGCACGTCCCGGCCTTCATTGTGATTCAAGCGATCAAATCGTAGGTAAGCACCGAGTCCTCCCACGGATCACCCGTGAGCCATCCTCCATGCTACAATTCCGCCCACGAGGTGGAGCTATGACCACACATATACCGGTAGCAATCGAAGACTTATACCATGTGCCCGAGCACGGCAAAGCCGAGATCATTGATGGAGCAGTCGTACCCATGTCACCAACGGGCTTTTGGCCTAGTCGGGCGTCTGGTGAAATTTATGCCAGTCTGCGAGATTATGAGCGGCGGACCAAAGCGGGCTATGCCATTCCGGATAATGCGGGCTTCGTTGTAAATCTCCCACATCGCTCGTCGTTTAGCCCGGATGCTGCGTTTTACACCGGCCCGCTGACAGGTATGAAGTTTCTGTAAGGTGCTCCAGTCCTCGCTGCAAAAGTTAGAAGTGCGGGCGATTACGAACCGCAGGCCGAGCGGGAGATCGCCCAGAAGCCTGCCGACTATTTTGCCGCCGGTACGCTGGTGGTGTGGGATGTCGATTTACTCGGCGAGGACGTTATACGTGTTTACCGTTCAGACGAGCCAGGCAAATCTGTCGTGTACCACCGCGATGAAGTAGCAGAAGCCGAGCCGGCTGTACCAGGATGGCAGATGGCAGTCAACGATTTGTTCACATAAATAAGGGCTCTCATGTCTACACAACCACCGGCCATATGGACCGTCGAGCAGAGCGAAACGTTGCTTGACTGCAAGATTTTCACCGTAGAACGCCATCAAAGCCACAGTGTCAGTGGCGACAAGCATGCCGCTTTTTATGTCCTGCGCAGTAAAGATTGGGTGAATGTGATCCCGGTTACGCGCGATAGACAGGTCGTCCTGGTGGAGCAGTTTCGGCATGGTACCGGTCGTCTGTCGCTCGAAACACCGGGCGGCATCGTCGAGGATGGGGAGGCGGTGATTGATGCCGGACTGCGCGAACTACGCGAAGAAACGGGCTATGTTGGACGAGGCCGCATGCTGGGGACGGTGGATGCGAATGCGGCTTTTATGACAAATCGCTTTTCCGCTATCATCGTAGAAGATGCCGAGCTACGCGACCAGACAAAGTTTGACGAGCACGAAGATCTGCAGGTGCGGCTGGTGCCCATGGACGAGCTGGCGATGCGTTTTCGGCGTGGCGATATTCAGAACGGTCACTCGGCACTGGCGATCTCCTGGTTTCTGCTGGGCTATGGTCCTGGGGCGTGATCCGTTTCGAGCACGTCACTTATAGTTATCCCAGTGCTCCAAGCCCAGTGCTCAATAATGTCTCGTTCACGATTGACGAGGGCGAGTTTGTGCTGCTGGCCGGAGCTTCGGGTGTGGGCAAATCGACACTGTTACGTGCGATCAATGGCCTCGTGCCGCATTTCTATGGCGGGAGCTGGGGGGGCAGGGTGGTCGTGGCCGGGCGTGATACGCGCACGCATGAGCCGCGCGCGCTGGCAGATGTGGTTGGCATGGTGCTCCAAGACCCCGAAGCCCAGATGGTCGCGGATCTGGTTGAAGACGAGCTCGTTTTCGGCATGGAAAATCTAGCGATCGACCCGCCTGTCATGCGCCGCAGGGTCGAAGAGGTGCTCGATCAGCTCGAAATC
>JBBRHB010000414.1:0-5039 GCA_038223355.1 Chloroflexales bacterium | reverse complement strand
GGCAGACGTCATGGAATACAAGGCAAGGCGGGACGCACGTCGCGAGGAAGAATTAGTTCAACTAGCTCAGCTGAGCCAAGAGCTGGGCCTCTATGACAGCTAGCGGGCCTAGCTTTGGTGCCGTACTTGATGCCTCGGTCCTCTTTCCAGCAGCTGTCCGTGATACGTTGTTGCGTGCTGGAGCTGCTGATTTGTTTTTCCTGTACTGGAGCCAAGAGATTCTGGAGGAAGTTCGGCGAAATTTGGTTGCAACCGGACGCTCCACTGAGGAGCAGGCCCAACGGCTCGTTGATACGATGCAGCGCGTATTTCCGGAAGCCTCAGTAACCAGTTATGAGGTGCTGATCGATAGTATGACCAATGACCCGAAGGATCGTCACGCGCTAGCTGCAGCCGTCGTTTGCCATGCCCAAGTAATTGTCACCGACAACCTTCGAGATTTTCGGCCAGACGCTTTAGCGCTGTTCAACGTCGAAGCTCAATCTGCAGACGAGTTTCTGACAAATCTTGTCAACATCGTCCCAGAGCGCATGGTTCAAATCGTCAAAGATCAGACCACTGCCCTCCGTTCGCCGCCAAAAACATACAGGGAGGTGCTCGATGGCATCGCTAAGCAGGCACCAACGTTTGCTGCGCTTATCGCTGACAGGATTGGCGGTGACACCAAAAAAACCTAGAGCGCAATTCATGGGGTCGGACTATGCCGAACGAGCGGGCGATCCGCCATGAGCATCATCTTGCAGGGTGGCTCCATTTCCCGGGGCAGTTCGCCAAAGGTACGCGGCGAATGTTGATCGATGGCTTCCTGTGCAGCGCGTTCCATTTCCACGCTTGCACCTCAAACGCTCCCGCGCTACGACGGCCTCAGCCGACCCGCTCGAGGATGATGACTGGGATCTGGCGGGCTGTGTTCTTCTGATACTCGGCAAAGAAGGGCATTTGTGATGCCATCTGCTGGAATAGGCGCTCGCGCTCCTGCCCTTCGGCGACGACCGCCTGCGTCTTGAAACGCTCGTGGGCGAGCTCGACCGTTACTTCAGGATTTGCAACGAGGTTACGGTACCAATCAGGATGGCTGGGCGCACCGCCTTTGGAGGCGATCACAATGACGCGACTGCCATCGGTGGTGTAGACCAGGGGCGTGGTGCGAGGGAGGCCGCTTTTTGCACCGATCGTCGTTAGGAGGATTAGGCCGTCCCGGCCGCCTTTCGCACGGAACTCTGCGATAACCTTTTGGTTTTCTTCCTGCCAGTCACGGGTGTTTGACATGGTGTTTCCTTGTTGTAGCGAGCCAGAAGCGTGTATTTTGCATGCTACCACAACGGGGTGCTAGGCACAGGCACGACTGGGGGGTGTCTCCACTCGGCCTGGCCTGCGGGGGAGCTGTACGTCGGTGGCTACGATGGAGAGGACACGATGCCGACGTACAGCGCGAGAGCGGCACGCTTCTGAGCGATATGGGCGGTGCGAGGAAGCGTTTCTACTTCTATAAACGCAGATCTCGGACAAAAGTCGCGGGTCCTGGCGGCGCAATTTCTTGTTTGGTGCCGGGATTTGATGGTGCACCAAGCGTCATGATCGCCCATGAACTGTAAAGATCACGCCGTGCACAGTCAGACAACGCGCGGCGCTCCGCCGGGTTATACATTCGGCTTCCTTGACAATGGCTCGGGGCGCGCCCTATGATGGCCGATAGCACGAGTTTAGAGGAGGCCGGCATGACTGCGAAATTTGACTTGTGGTCAGGTAGCACGACACTGCGTGGGGCGAACATGGTCTACAGAGAGCGCATCCCGGTCTTCGACGGCGGTCCGGGTAGCGAGTTCGTGCCGCAGTATGAGGCGGGTATCCTCCAGGCGCTGCGCGCGGCTGGGGCGAACGTCGTCGTGCTGTCGATGCCGGGGCCGTATGGGGTGGAGCCGCCTTATGGCCGGGCAACGCACCCGGTCAGACTGCTGGACGAGCTGATAGACATGGCCGAGGATGCAGGGTTGTTCGTGGTGCTGTCGTTCAGGACCGCGCCTGGCCGTAATGAGACGGATATCAACGACTTTTTGCCGGTGCCGGTGGCGCGCTCGCTCTACCGGCCGAATGATGCGGCGCAGGCGGCGTTCGTACAGATGTGGCAGTTTGTCGCGACGCGCTGCGTGGAGCGGCCGAGCGTGGTGGGCTATGATCTGCTGGTCGAGCCGCATAGCCTGACGGATGGCTCGGAGGACGAGGATCTGTTTCGGGCCAACTGGCGCCAGCTGTGCCAGCAGACGATTGCGGCGATCCGGGCGGTGGATGAGGATACGCCGATCCTGGTTGAGCCGGCATCATGGGCTTCGCCGGCGGCACTGGCGCAATGGCAAATGCCCAATGGCAGCAAGCTCGTCGCCTCGGTGCACCAGTACGAACCATTCGCCTACACGCAGGGGCAGCTGGCAGCGGGAGCGGCGTTCGACTTCGCGCTGACCGAGCAAGCCTATGGCCAGGTTGATGGCTTTAAGCTGGCATTCCCGGGGGTCCCGGTGGCCGTGACCGAGTTCGGCGTGAAGCATACGGCCGCACAGGCAGCCGACTTCCTGGCACGACAGCTCGATCTGATCGAGGCGCGGTCCTGCAACCACATGATCTGGGCCTGGGGCGAGGACTCCGATGATTTCGATGTACGCTCTGCCGTGCTGCTGCCAACGCTCCAGGCCACCTGGGCCAAGAATACGGTCTTTCTGTAAACCGATAGACCGGCTCCCTATTGACAATCCCCTATAAGCGCGTATACTACCATTGATAGAAGTACTTTGGTACCATTACCCCTTAGTACCAAGGGCACATATTTTTATTTACTAAAGTCCCCCCTCATTTCTTTTGTGAGATCCCCCGATCTAACTAGGCCGAGCGCGTTTATGCCTGGGTAAATTATTACGTTTACGGTTGGCGAAGACGGGGGTTTAGTGGGAAGGCCGGTCGAACATTGTAGATGCCGTTGCGGGAAATGATCCTGCTTCACACTGGACGTTAATTATGCTCAAGGTCATGCTGCCTCAGCTATCAGAGTCACTTCGAGCGCCGCTTATTCACTCGAAGCCGCAGAAACGCGTTCCGGCGGAATCAGTCGAACAACTTGTCCTGCCCGAGCTGTTCTGCCCATTTACATCCGTATTCAACCGGCATGCAGACGTTGTCGATACGCGAACGATTGCGTGGGTCCGTCACCATCATTTACTGATTCAGGAGACCGACTACCAGCGTTTTTCCGTCGTTCGACTGGGCTGGTTAGCTGCTAGGACGAACCCGACCGCGTCGCTCAACAGCTTGCAGATGGTGACCGATTGGTGTTCATGGTTTTTTATTCGGGATGATTATTGCGACGAGCGGGGCATTGGCACACGGCCGGAGGCCTTGCGGAGTCTACATGCACGCTTCCTCGCCATCCTGGGGGGGGCTCCGCTCGACGCAGAGGATACAACCCTTGCTGCAGCGCTGCATGAGCTTTGGCACCGCACGTTGCCTGAGACAACGGAGGCGTGGCGGTGCCGTTTTGTCGATAATCTGCAAACGTTTTTTGAAGCAGGTGTGTGGGAAGCAATGAATCGGGCAGACGAGGTCATCCCGGATGTGACGACCTATCTTAAGATGCGGCCATTTACCGGAGGGCTCTACGCATATATTGATCTGTTCGAACTCAGTGAAGAGGTATGCCTGCCGAACTATGTGCTGGAAGACAGCACGGTAGAACAGCTGACAACCAAGGCCAATAATGCCGTATGCTGGGCGAATGACATTATGTCACTAGCGAAAGAAATTAAGCAGGGAGATATCCATAATGTCATTCTTTCGATGCGGCAGCGGCAGACATTGACGCTCCAGCAGGCGGTTGATCGGGCCGCCGCACTCCATGATGCCGAGGTACGGGCCTTCATTGAGCTTGAGTTGCGATTGCCATCCTTCAACGATAAGGTCGATGCACAACTGCAACGCTACACCGCGACGCTCCGTGGATTTATGCGCGGCAGCCTGGACTGGTTGTATACATCCGCGCGCTATCTGGTTGAGCACGGAGCGGGGGATACGTTACAATAGATGGAGAAATGAGGATGTACCCGGATAGCACAGTTTCGTGAAGGCCGGGACCATCTATGGATGACGAGATCAACCACACCCTCACCGAGTGAGAAGGCACAACTGGCGCGCTTAGAGCAGTTCTTGCGGTGGGCCGTGCCGTTCGACTTCATTTTTGCGTGCTTCCAGGTCATCGCCTTTGTGTGGTCGGGTGATCGAGCAACGGGCAGTACAGCAGTGACCATGTTCGGGTACGGTTTCGTGCTGCTCGTGGCCCGCGCGCAGACCCGCAATGGCCGGTTACAACGAGCAGTTGCCACCACCAGTTGTGGTCTCTTCGCTGCCGACATCCTTATTGCGGTCTTCCAGCCGATCTTATTCCCCACGCTGATTATTGTCCCCCTCCTGGCAGTGGCGGTAGCACTCCCATATATTGGGGGTCGCTCGTTACGGCTGTTGATCGGTGTAGCAGAGCTGGTAACGGGTATTGTCGTTATCTGTGGCATGTTCCTGCCTTGGCGTCCGCACCTGCCGTTTTGGTTAGTTAACACCTTCCTCGTGGCTTCACTCCTGGCTGTGGTCGGACTCGTGCTGCTTCTGCTCTGGCAATTTAGCAGCCGGCTGTCCGATACCCTGGCCCGCATACAAGCCGCAGAGGAGCGGTATAGCCTCGCGGCTCGCGGAGCGAATGATGGCCTGTGGGATTGGAACCTGCTCACGAACGAGGTGTATTACTCGACGCGTTGGAAAGAGATGATGGGCTGCGGGGAAGATGAAATTGGGACAAGCCCCGAGGAATGGCTTGGCCGGGTTCATCCCGAGGATCGCACCCGCGTTACGGCTGAAATCGGCGTTCATTGCGATGGGCTGACCCCTCATTTTGAAAGCGAACACCGGATGCTCGACGCGACCGGGCGCTACCGGTGGGTGCTTTCGCGGGGCTTGGCCGTCTTCGACGCTGATGGCAAAGCCACACGAGTGGCGGGCTCACAGAC
>JBBRHB010000413.1:0-5052 GCA_038223355.1 Chloroflexales bacterium | reverse complement strand
GCTCACCGGCTGCGTCGTCGGGCTGTATGTCCTGGTCGTCGGGGTGCTGGGTACGGTCTTCCGGGCGCGCAGTAGTCTGCCGAGCTCACTTCTGGCAACCGGTGTTGTCGCCGTGCTCTTCCAACCGCTGCGCGACCGCCTCCAGCGCACCGTTAATCGTCTAATGTACGGCGAGCGTGATGAGCCCTACGCCGTGGTCTCTCGGCTCGCTCGTCGCCTGGAAGGAACGCTGGCTCCCAGTGCCGTCTTGCCAACGATTGTGCAGACGGTGCAAGAAGCTCTGAAGCTCCCGTATGCGGCGATTGCCCTGAAGCAGGACGAGGAGTTTCCGCTGCTTGCCGTCGTCGGTACGCCCGTCGCGGACACCCTGCGCCTGCCCCTGATGTATCAGCACGAGGTCGTTGGCCGGCTCATCCTCGCCACCCGCGGTCCCGGCGAAGACTTTTCGCCCGCCGATCGCCGTCTCCTCGACGATCTCGCGCGCCAGGCGGGCGTCGCCGCGCATGTCGTTCAGCTCCACGAGGAGGCCGTGCGCCTCAATATCGATCTCCAGCGCTCGCGCGAAGCGCTGGTCACCGCGCGTGAAGAAGAGCGCCGTCGCCTGCGCCGTGATTTGCATGACGGGCTGGGCCCGGTACTGGCGAGCCTGACGTTGAAGGTTGATGCCGCCCATGACGAGTTGAATTACGATGTGGTTGCGGCCGCCAGCATGCTCCACCATATCAAGCAGGACATTCAAGGCGCGGTTGCCGATATCCGCCGTCTCGTCTATGCGTTGCGCCCACCGGCCTTAGATGATTTCGGCCTGGTAGAAGCCCTCCGCCTGCAGGCTGAGCAGTATCAGGATGCGAGCCTCAAGGTGACGTTTGATGCCCCCGAGATGCTGCCGCCCCTCTCGGCGGCGGTGGAAGTCGCAGCGTATCGTATCGTCCTGGAGTCCTTGACCAACGTCACCCGCCATGCCCACGCCCATACCTGCCAGATTCGGCTGGCAATCGGGGATGCACTGGAGCTCGAAGTGCGCGATGATGGATGGGGACTGCCGGCTGAGCATACTGCCGGTGTTGGTATGGTGTCCATGCGCGAGAGGACAGCCGAGCTCGGTGGCCGGTGGCTTGTTGAACGCATCCCCGGCGGTGGGACACGTGTCTGGGCCAGCCTGCCTGTCGGCGCTCCGGCGGACGGGTAGCCAAACTCTACAGGATAGGAACACGTCATGGCCGAAATCCGCATTCTCGTCGCCGACGACCATCCGCTCTTTCGCGAAGGCGTGCGTGCCATGCTTCATCGCGAGGCGGATATCCAAATCGTGGGCGAGGCCATGACTGGAGCGGAGGCGCTCACGGGTGCGGCCGAGCTGCAGCCGGATGTGATCCTGATGGATTTGCATATGCCTGATGTGAACGGCATCGAGGCCACGCGTACCATCATGCATACATCACCCCAGACTCGCATCCTCGTGCTCACGATGTTCGAGGACGATGACTCGGTCTTCGCCGCCTTGCGGGCTGGCGCTCGGGGCTATCTGCTCAAGGGAGCCGACAAGGCCGAGATCGTACGCGCGATCCAGGCCGTCTCGCGCGGCGAGGCGATCTTCGGTCCGACTATCGCACAGCGCCTGATGGCATTCTTCGCCGCCGATCTCCAGTCCGCCCTGCCGCCACCGTTGCCGGAGCTAACCGACCGCGAGCGCGAAATCCTGACGTTGATCGCCCAGGGCTCAAGTAACACGGCCATAGCCGACCAGTTGGTCGTCAGCCTC
This sequence comes from Chloroflexales bacterium, assembly GCA_038223355.1. Classification (GTDB taxonomy): domain Bacteria; phylum Chloroflexota; class Chloroflexia; order Chloroflexales; family Kallotenuaceae; genus JACDGP01. The sequence goes on along the minus strand of JBBRHB010000413.1, from coordinate 3,290 downwards.
AAAACCGTCCGGAACCACGTCTCGAACATCTTTAGTAAGTTACAAGTCGTCGACCGGCAGGCGGCGATCAACCGCGCGCGTAATGCCGGATTGGGAAAAGCAGTGGCTCGGGGTGTAAAATAGCGATGGCGACCTGTGATGAAAGCTGTAACACCAGAGGCAAAAGCACGCATATGGATGATTTATTGCAGACTCCCGCTCCTATTGTGCCCCCGCTCGCCCTGCGGGTTGCGGCTGGCGAAGACCGCTTCGGCGAGCACCGCGGCCTCGGCATCAGCTCGATTGCTTTCAAGGTGGTACCCGAGGACAGCAGCGGTCTCTTGGTTCTCGAAAACTCGTTTCATGCCCCGGGTGGTCCGGCCCGGCACCTGCATTTCGACCAGGACGAGTGGTTCTATGTGGTCGAAGGCACGTTTAGCTTCGAGGTAGGACAGGAACAAGTGACGCTCCATCCGGGCGATTCCCTGCTTGCGCCTCGGAAGGTGCCGCACGTCTGGGCCTTCGTCGGGAGCGTCAAAGGCCGCATCCTGGTCGCATTTCAGCCGGCCGGCAGCATGGAAGCCTTCTTTCGGGAAGTGACGAAGGCCAACGCGATGCCGCCGCAGGATCCGGCGCTGTGGCGTGCGCACGGGATGGAGTTGCTTGGGCCACCGTTGTCGCTAGAGTGAGAGACCGCTAGCAACTCGGTGCTCGACAGCGTCTACCGGAACATCTACAATGGAGCATCGTGCAGGTATGCGTTGTCTGAGCGTGGCCAGTGCTGACCCTGACGTACCGGCTAGGGTATTACACACGATGGCGGACCCATTTGCAGATGTCGGAGCTGGGCAACCGCCGCACACTGGCTTGCAGATCGCACTCCTCGGTGTGCCAGACCTCACCTGGGCCGGCCATTCACTCTCTATCCCACGGCGCCAGACGCGAGCGCTGCTCTACCGCCTTGCCGCGCAGAGCACGCCGGTCGCGCGTGACCAGCTCTGCTATCTCTTCTGGCCGGATGTCGGGGATACGCTCGCGCGGCGCAACCTGACGCATCTGCTGACCCATCTCCGTGGAGTGTTGCCACAACCTGAACTGCTCGTTACTGACGACGGAAATGTCGCCCTGGATACTCGGGCACTCTGGTGTGATGCGATCGTCTTCGACCGGCTGACGGCGACGGGTAATGCCGCTGCGCGACCCACCGCGTTAAAAGAGGCCGTTGATTTGTATCGGGGCCCGTTCCTCGCCGGTTTCGGGCTTCCGAATTGCCCGGAGTTCGAGACGTGGCTAGATGGCGAACGAAGTTTTCGTGAGCGTCGCTATCTTGACACGCTGGCTGTGGTCATCGAACAAGCTACCGCGCAAAGGCAGTATGCGACCGCACTGGCGTTTGCACAGCGCTACCTGGAGGTCGATGAGCTGGCGGAGGAGATTCATCGCCGTCTCATCACCTTGTATGCTGCACTTGGTGACCGAGCTGCGGCAATGCGCCAGTTCGAACGGTGTACCGTGGTCTTGGAGCGTGAGGTCGGTGTCTCGCCGCTCGCCGAGACGCGGGCGATCTATGAGGCGGTGCGTGATGGCCGGCCGGTGCTCCAGCCGCGTCCGGAAGGTGCTGCCGTAACGCCGGATACTCCCCATGTGCAGCTTCCCGGCGGCACCGCTCGCGCCGAGGCTGGATTGCCGGCAGCGATGGGACCGCTGATCGGCAGAGCAGTGGAGCTCGATGAACTACGTGCACTCCTCCGGGACCCGGAGATCCGGCTGCTGACCCTCAGTGGACCGGGAGGCGCCGGCAAGACACGTCTCGCCCTCGACGTGGCGCGGGCCTTGCTGCCGGAGTATGCGCAGGGCGCGACGTTGGTCGAACTTGCGCCGCTGCGTGATCCGGCATTGGTCGTGCCGACGATTGCTGCTGCGCTCGGTCTGAGCGATCAGAGTGACCGGCCGCCGCTCGTCCGTGTGCAAGAGCACCTACGCGACCGGGAACTGCTCCTGCTACTGGACAATTTCGAGCATGTCCTGGCGGCTGCGCCGGACGTAGCTGCACTGTTGGCCGCGGTACCACGTCTAACGGTGATGGTGACGAGCCGGGCCGTACTCCGACTCACCGGGGAACACATCTACGCAGTCCCATCCCTGAGCGTGCCTGATGTCGCACAGCTCCCACCGCTCGATGACTTGGCGCAGCTTGGCGCGGTTGCCCTGTTTGTGACTCGCGTGCGTGCTCGCCTTGCAGACTTTCGGCTCACACCGGCAAACGCGCCTGACATAGCCGCGATCTGTCTGCGCCTTGACGGACTGCCGCTCGCCCTTGAACTGGCTGCTGCCCGCGCGGTCTTGCTCTCGCCGCGTGCCCTCCTGGCACGGCTCGACCACCAGTTGGCGCTCCTGACAGATGGGCCGCAGGACGTGCCGGAGCGCCAACGGACCCTCCGGGCGACGATTGACTGGAGCTACAACCTGCTCGATGTGGGTGAGCAGCTGTTGCTCGGAAGGCTGGCAGTCTTCGCGGGCGGCTGGACGTTAGAGGCTGCAGAGTCGGTCTCCGGCGCCGTCAGTGCAACCACGACCGACGTGCTCACCGGGCTGAATGCGCTCCTCGACAAGCAGCTGGTCAAACGGAGCACGGGTCCTGATGGTGAGATCCGCTTTAGTATGCTGGAAACCATTCGTGAGTATGCGCTGGAGCGGCTGACGGAGCGTGGTGAACTGGAGGCAACCCAACAGGCCCATGCGCAGTATTTTCTGGAGTTCGCTGAGCGGGCTGCTGCTGCGCTCCACGGGCCGGCGGAAATCGGCTGGTTCGACCAGTTGGAGGCGGAGCACGCGAACCTGCGGGTCGCCTTCACGTCAATCCTGAACACTGAATCCACCGGGTCGGCCTTACGTCTGGGCGACGCGCTCCGTCACTTCTGGGTCGTGCGAGGACATCTTGCCGAGGGACGGAGCTGGCTGGAGAGGGCCTTGGGGACCATCCGGCCAGACTCGGTCGTTGACCCGCGCGTCCTGGCTCGGACGCGTACTGCCGCTGCGGACCTCGCCGTGTACCACGGTGACCTTGACGCCGCCAGTTCACACTGCGCCCTTGCGGTACCCCTCTGGCGAAGGCTGACCGAAACCGACGTGGCCGACGGTGAAGCGCGTCAATTCTTGGCGCAGACGCTTGGCATATGGAGTGTTCCGCTTCATTTGCACCATGATGAGCGACTCCACACCATCATGGCCGAAGTATTTGGGCTCCTGGCAGAGATTGATCACCCGCATTTTCTGGCAGTTGCCAGCATGCGCGTAGCGCATCGCGTCCT
>JBBRHB010000412.1:0-5055 GCA_038223355.1 Chloroflexales bacterium | reverse complement strand
ATGGCCCGGGCTCGACGGCCATTAAGTTGTTGTGCGCAGCCAACCGCCGTCGATGTAGTAGGTCGAGCCGACGCAATAACTTGCGCGCGGCGAACACAAAAAGACAAAGAGGTTGGCGATTTCCTCGGGTGTGGCAAAGCGACCGATTGGGGCGTTATCCTTCGCAATCTGGTCGAGATACGTCTCCCAACTAATGTCTTTTCCCGCTGTAAGTAACTTCGCAGTCTTTTGCCAATCGGGCGTCATGACCAAGCCCGGGTTTACCGTGTTAACCCGAATGTTAAAAGGGATCAGTTCGTTAGCAAGACATTTCGAAAACATAACGAGGGCTGCTTTCGTCACGTTGTAAATCGGCTCATAGCCGAGTGGCTGCGTGGCACAGATCGAGGCATTATGTAGAATGGCGCCGCCGCCCCGCCTCTGCATTGATGGTGCTAGAGCGCGTGCGAGCCGTACCGCAGCCATCACATGGAGTTCCCAGTAATACTGCCAGCGCTCGTCGGTAGCAGCCAGCACGGTCTCTTCACTTCCCGTTCCAGCGTTGTTGATCAGCAGATCGACACCACCGAACTCCTGTTCGAGCTTGACCACAAAATGATCAATATCTGCCCCGTGACTAAGATCGGCCCGCACTCCGAGTGCCCGCACACCGTACTCGTCGCTTAACGACCGGGCAACGTCCTGCACACGCTCCTCATTGCGGGCACATAAGGCTACATGCACTCCTTCAGCCGCAAGTGCATGGGCGATGGCAAGCCCAATGCCCACGCTACCGCCCGTGACGACCGCAACTTTGTCCTTCAGCCCAAGGTCCATAGGATCGGCTTCCTTTCACCCAGCACTGTGAGGCCTGCCGCACGTACCCCGGACCCCCTGCAGCCGGGGTACGTTTCTCGTCACGACTGGAAGTGCGGCATAACTTCCTGCGCAAATTGCTGCACAACTTCCTGGTTGTAGGCAATGCGCGGTAGAGTGACGATGAAGTAATCGGCACCCGCGTCTACAATCGTTTGCAGCCGCTCAATCACCATCTCCGGCGTACCCACGATGGCGTCCTTCGCATATTGCGCGTAGGCCGTCTTCCCGCGCGCCTGTGCTGTTTCCTTCTCCGCATCTTTTTCGTTTTCGATCAGGTGCACATTGACACTGGTCGAGCGCACAATGCTATTGTAGTCGCGGCCAAGCTCATCACAATGCTGCTTTAGAACGTCGAGCTTATGACGATACTGATCGAGGTCAGCGTTGCCTAGATTGCAGGCATCCCCCCATTTCGCCACCATCTTGAGTGTCACCTTCTCACCGCCGCCTCCAATCCAGAAAGGCGGGTGCGGCTTCTGAACACCTTTTGGCTCGTTGATCGGTTTGTCGATGGAGTAGTATTTCCCTTTGAACACCGGGTAGTCTTCTGTCCACATCCGGTGGATGATCTCACAGCTTTCGCGAAACATGCCCATACGCGCGGGCACCTCCGGGAAGCCAAAGCCATAGGCCCGCCACTCATGCTCATACCAGCCGGCACCAAAGCCGAACAGGAGCCGGCCGTGACTCATGACATCAACCGTCGAGGCAATCTTCGCCAGTAGGGCGGGATTGCGATAGCCGTTGCATGTCACCATCTGCCCAACTTTAATCCGTTTTGTGTCACGCGATAGCCCGGCCGTGATCGTCCAGCACTCGAAGGTCGTCTCCATCTCCGGCGTGGGTACCGTGTGGAAATGATCGAAGACCCAGATCGAGTCATAGCCCGCCGCCTCGGCTGCCTGCGCCACACGGGTCATCGTCTCATACTTCTCGACCGGATCGGGAATTTCGACCAGATCCATCCGCCATCCCTGAGGAACGAAAACGCCAAAGTTGATTGCTTTACCGGTAGTCATTGTCGCGACCCTCCTTATAATTAGCCTCAATTCGAAGCCGGTGTCGTTCCTTGTAGTGCTCCACACGATTCGCGTATGAGCAATTTGGCCGGCAGTACCTGTTCATCCGGCACGGGATGTACACCGTTTAGCAATGTAAAGAGCATATCTGCTGCCACGCGTCCCATCTCCACCCGGGGTTGCTCCATAGTGGTCAAGGCCGGCGTCGTGAACTGGCCGAGTGCGATGCCGTCAAAGCCAACGACCGCCATCTCGTTGGGAACTCCAACACCGGCCTCAAAGAGGCCACGCAATGTGCCAACCGCCATCAAGTCACTAACGCAGAAGACGGCGGTGGGACGCGGCCCCGGCCGTGCCAGGAGTTCCTTGATAAGCGCAGACCCGCCTTCAAGCGTTCCTTCATTCTGGCCCAGCCATGCTGGCTCGAAGACGACTGCGGCCTCCCTCAAGGCACGCACATATCCGTGGAAGCGATCACCTTCCACACTATGCTCCTCGATCGCCCCTGCACTTTGTCCCGATGTCAGATGGGCGATGCGCTGGTGTCCCAACTTCAACAGGTGCGTGGTTGCGACATAAGCCCCTGCCTCGTCGTCAATGCGAATTGCAGGAATAGCCGAGTCGGGACTACGGTCGCTCATGATAACGGCCGGAAATCCTCGTTGCACAAGGCCCTGGAGCGTACTAATGGCTTGGCCGCGGCTACCGTGCCGTCCTGTAGCTACAATCACCCCGGCCGAGCTACCGTTCCGCAACTGATCAAGCGCTTGGAGTTCGACCTCAAGCAGGTCGGCGTCAACAACATTAAGCTCATAGCCCTGCTGAATGGCGCTAGCACGCACGCTAGCAGCAATATCGGTGAAGAAGGGATTCGCCAGGCTGCCGACAAGTAACGTCAGGCTCATGGGCCGCTGGCGACGGAGGTTTTGGGCTGCGGAGTTGGGTATATACCCGAGTTGTGCGGCAGCATTTTTAACCGCTGCTCGCGTGGCCTCGCTGATCCTGACGGTGCTCGGACGATCGTTCAGCACGACCGATACTGTTGTGATCGATACCCCCGCAGCACGCGCAACCTCGACAATCGTTGATCTGCGAGCCACTGCGTCTCCTCAATGAAACAGTACACCAAAAACGTTTTATCAACCGGATACTATAGTAGCAGCTATAGATAGGAGTGTCAAGAGCCCGCTTCCAACCAGACGACTGCTCGGCGAGCGAACGGGCTTGCAGCCGAACCGTTTCCATTAGGAGCTAAAAGATAAAGTTGACAGGGAAGCGCTAATGCTTGTATATGTAGCACGACAGAGCCCAGGTGAAGATTGAAAGGAAGCGTGCAGCGATGCAGACTGCGAAAATCGTCGCGGATCCCGAGTTCAAAATCGGAGTAGTCGACCCTCGACTATTTGGCTCGTTCATCGAGCACCTCGGCAGAGCGGTCTATGACGGTATTTACGAACCTGGCCATCCCCAGGCAGACGAGCACGGCTTCCGGCGCGATGTGCTTGCTCTGGTGCGCGAACTCAACCCGCCCATTGTGCGCTACCCGGGGGGCAATTTCGTCTCGGGCTATGATTGGCGTGATGGGGTGGGGCCGAAAGAAAAACGACCGCACCGGCTCGATCTGGCGTGGAAGACGCTGGAGACCAATGAGATGGGTACCGATGAGTTCTGCACGTGGGCCAAGCTGGCCGGCGTTCAAGTCAATCTCGCGGTCAATCTCGGTACGGCCGGCATTGATGCTGCTCGCAGCCTTGTTGAGTATTGTAATCATCCCGGCGGTAGCCTATATAGCGACATGCGCATCACTAATGGCTACCGGGAGCCCCATGCCATCAAGACGTGGTGTCTCGGCAATGAGATGGACGGTCCCTGGCAGACGGGCCACAAAACAGCTGACGAATACGGCCGCCTGGCCACGGAGACGGCGATCTCGATGAAGTGGGTCGACCCGTCAATCGAGTTGGTCGCCTGTGGCAGTTCAAACGCTGTGATGCCGACCTTCGGCATTTGGGAGGCCACTGTCCTGGACCACGTCTACGAATACGTGGACTATATTTCGCTCCACCAATATTACAACAAGTCGAATAACGATTTGGGCACCTTCCTGGCGCAGACGGTTCAGATGGACGGCTTCATTCAGTCGGTCGTCTCTACCGCCGACTATGTACGAGCGAAGAAGCACTCCAAAAAGCAGCTCTATCTCTCCTTCGATGAGTGGAATGTTTGGTATCAGAACCCGATCGACCGCCAACTCATGCAAGAGACCCCTTGGCAGGTAGCGCCCCCTCTGTTCGAGGCTCCGTACACGCAGGAGGATGCGCTGGTCGTCGGACTAATGCTTATTACGTTGCTGCGCCATGCCGACCGCGTCAAAATCGGCTGCCTCGCGCAGCTCGTTAACACAATCGCGCCCATTAGCACGGTCAAAGGCGGCGGTGCTTGGCGTCAAACAACCTTCTACCCGTTCATGCATGCCTCGCGCTACGGACGAGGCACCGTCCTTAACCTGCAGGTGCATTCACCGATGTATAGCAACCCAACCTATGATAGCGTACCATGCATCGACGCCGTCGCTGTGTTAAACGAAGAGCAGGGGGAGCTAACAGTCTTTGCCGTCAATCGCAGCCAGGAGGAAGCGTTGGCCTTGGAAGGTGACCTACGCGGTGTTGGCGGTTACGAAGTCGTTGAGCATCTGGTACTCGAGCATGCCAATCCTCTGGCCCAGAATACGATCGAGCGACCTGACGAAGTTGTGCCACATGCCAATGGGGATGCCCGGCTTGCACAAGGCAAGCTAACGGCGACCCTGCCAAAACTGTCATGGAATGTGATCCGCATGGCAGCCGCTGGAAGCCGGTCCTAAGCCGCGCCGCCGCGCGGGGCAGACGTCGGTTGTGGGTGAAACTGGCAGGAAGATGTCCGGTAGTGGGCACCTTCCTGCTACAAGAGCGCTCCATTATCCGCAAACTGCATCAGTTCTGGTGGCACCACGATCTCAATACCAGGTTGCCCCGCTAAGCTTGGCAGAAGGTTTTCACTGACCCAGAGCTGTTCTAGGCTTAGCGTGTCGCGGATACGCATCATGGTCAGATCGTGGCGACCGTTCCCATTCGCTGCCATTAGCAGCGCCTGTTCAATCGTCCGCCGATCATCTGCGAAGCTAGGCGGCGTACGACCG
>JBBRHB010000411.1:0-5059 GCA_038223355.1 Chloroflexales bacterium | reverse complement strand
CATGTTCCGATGGGCTGCACTAAACGTCGCCGGCCACTGGCAGCTGGTGAGGCTGACTGCCGAGTCACCTTGGTCAATCTCTGCCAGGTTCCCGTACTGCGTCGCCACGTTCGGTATCGCGCGAACCAACTGGTCAACGATCATGGCGCTCGCGGTCGGTACTCCCGGCAGCGACCAGGCTGCAACCGTCAGGAAAAATTTGATAAAGGTCGGGTTTGATCCACCAAAGCCGCAGTATTGCACGTTTGGCAGTGGCTGTTCGTTCTCGGCCAGCGCCCGCAATGTGTCACTTGTTGGCACAAGCTCTTGAAAACCAGGACCCTGCGCGGGCGTCCCAAAGGTATGAAGCAGACTTGTACCGATCTTGTCGACTAACGTGATCAAAGCGGCATCAAGCTGTGAGGGAATGAGCCAACTCGGGATCTGGGTTTTCAAGTGACTGAAGTCTAAGAAGCGACCCAGCGTAGTAGCGTAATCGATCGACAGCTTCGGCATATAGCTGCCATGATGCGGTGTAGATAGTGTTATCACTTTCTGGAGGTGTGGTAGGCCGACCTTGCCGAGCTGCTTAAGGGCGGCCCGTGCCACCAGTCCGCCCCGGCTATGGCAGAGCAGGATAAGGGGTGGTAGCTGATTGCCAGGCGAGGTATCCTGGGTAATCAGCATGAAGAGCTGCTGCTCAACTGCACTGAGAATCGCCACCAGTTCTTGGACAGCAATGTCGAGACGATCGTTTGGACTTGTTTGGCTCCAATACACATAGCTCAGCTGCTGGTTGCTCATGAGTTGGCACCACGTCGTCACGGCGTTGATCTGGTAGGGGGGGGACTGCGTGACGGCGATGGCGTGTGAGGCAGCAGGTGGAGTGGCATCAGGATTAAAGAGCCACGTTGCGCCGGTATCCATGCCGATCGGATTAGACCAGTGGCGCGAGTCACCCCCGATACCATGGATGAGTATGACCAGCGGTGCACCACTCCGGCCGGCCACGGCTGTGAGATCGGAGGTTGGATGCGCCGCCCGAAACTGACTCTGAAAATTAGCCAGCAGGTGTTCCCAGGTTGTCTGATTCATGCCTGCCTCCTACCACCAGTGGCCTACTGCAGCTTTGAGGAACATCGGAACGAGCGCAAGTATAGCATGGCCTTACCTTGTGTTCTGTGAATGTGGTGAAGCCCTCATTGCGTCGCTGTCTGCACTGACGCTTCGACAGTCTGCCCGTTCCCCATGCTGAACCGACGTACCGGCGATACCAGAAGCCAGAGTGCCGCGACCAGACCGGTACCGAAGGCCAGTACCAGGGTCGGCCGTAGCCCAATAAGATTGCCCAACACTCCGCCTAACAGCGATCCTGCAAGCAATGCTCCCTGACTGATAAATTGCATGCTGGCATTAACACGTCCAAGTAACTGCGCTGGGGCTAATACCTGTCGCAGGCTTAGGGTGTTGATCTCATAGATAGTATGAAATCCATCGCCTAGAAGTTGTGGGGTCAGGAGGAGCAGGGCAGCCAGCAGTGTCGCGCCATGTGCCAGTGGATTCAAAAAGCCCAGGCACGAAGCAGCCAATAGACTATAGCTGCTAGCTCGTCCAATCCCAAGTTTCGTCGTGACGTAAGGTGTGACGAGTGAACCAATGAAGGCGCTCAGGCCTCCGACACCGAAGATCATTCCTAAGACACCTGGTGAAAAGCCTAGTTCACGGTTGGTGTAGAGTAAAATCACGGTTCCGACCATACCGCCGCCAAGTTGTTTGATAAGGGTGCAACCGGCTATGGCGCGCAGAATTGGGCTTTGGAGTACCTCGTGCAGTCCCGCCACGATTTCGTACCACATATCGTGACGCTCTTCCTGCGTGACGATACGCTCTTCAGGCGTGCGGATCAGGCTGACTGCTGTGGCGGAGACCAGAAACGAGATGGCATCGAGCAGCACGGCGATTGGGGCGGTAAAAATCTGGACCAACCAACCTGCTATGCCAAAGCCACTAAACTCAGCGACTGAGGCACTTGCCGAAAGCTTGCTGTTGCCCGCAATGATTTCCTCACGCCCCACCAGAGCAGGCAGATATGACTGGTAGGCGACATCGAAAAAGATCGTCAGAATGCTGATGAGGAAGGCTACGCCATAGAGCTGGGTGATGTGCAATTGGTGCAGGAAGGCTGCCAGCGGAATAGTCGCTAACAAGACCGCGCGACCCACATCTGCAGCGATCAATATTGGACGACGGCGGAGGCGGTCAACCCACACGCCGGCGAAGAGGCCTGCCACAAAACCTGGCGCCAGCCCGGCAGCGGCCAGGAGGCCCATTTGGAGCGGCGTCGCCTTCAAGAGCAAAATTGCGGTAAAGGGGAGTGCTGTGCCCCCAATGAGTGAGCCAAAGACCGAAACCGTTTGGCCGGCCCACAGTTTCATAAAATCTCGGTGCCGCCATAGGCCCGTGAAACGTGCAAACATTGTCATCATCTCCTAGCAAACACAACGATGGGGGACGCATGCGTCCGCGACCTCTGTTGATCAGTGGTTGTGTTTGTTCGCAGGTACCGGACGCACGTTAGAAGTTGGCGTCGGTGGAGATGAAGAGCAATTCCATCACGGGAGTCGCCCTCCTTTCTTGATGATAATGACGTGAGCGAGTATAGCATAATGACGAAACATGCTATACTCGGCCCGTGATTTTCGGGGGGCTATGAGCGATCTGGTACATGTATTGTGTTGCGAGCAGTTAGATGCGGCACAAGTAGCGCGGTTAGAGCAGGTATCTGATCGCTTGGTGGTGGACGTACGGCCGGTCAAAACGGGTGCTGAACTGGAACAAGCCTTCACGCCGGAGACCGAGGTGCTCTTCGGCATTCGATCTGATTTTGATCCGCAACATGCGCCCCACTTACGATGGATACAGGTACCTTTTGCCGGCGTCGACAGCCTTCGAGGTAAGCCTGTATGGCAGAGTTCGGTGCAGCTCACCAGTGCTAACGGGGTGCATACTATCCAGATTGGTGAGTATGTTTTAATGACGATCCTGGCACATATGCACCGGTTGCCACAGATGCAGCGCTTGCAGTGGAACAAGCAGTGGGGGAGCCCGGCGGAGCGCTCGGCCTTGATGCCGGCGGAGCTGCGGGGCGCGACGCTGGGCATTGTTGGTTATGGTGCTATCGGTCGTGAAGTAGCACGCCTTGGCTCTAGCTTTGGCATGCGTATTTTGGCGACACAACGGACGCCCCAGGCACAGCGCTTTAATGGCTGGAGCTCGCCTGGTACGGGCGATGCCGACGGTTCATTGCCGGAGCACTATTACCCGCTCTCCGAGGTGCACACGTTCTTACGGAACTGCGATGCGGTTGTTCTGTGCCTACCATTGACCGATGCGACACACCATGTCATCGGTGCTGCTGAACTAGCAGCAATGCGACCGGAGGCGTTGATCGTTAATATTGGGCGGGGCGCGTTAATTGATCAGGCGGCCTTGGTGGAGGCGCTCGCAAATAAAACGTTGGGTGGGGCTGCGCTTGATGTGACAGATCCTGAACCACTGCCGCTCACCAGTCCCCTGTGGACGATGCCGAACGTGATTATCACGCCGCATATCTCCGGTATGACTCAACACTATATTGACCGCGTGCTTGACCTGTTCGTTGTGAACCTGCGACGTTACCTCGACGGACAGCCACTGTTTAACATTGTTGAACGTGAATTAGGGTACTAGGGAGCTGGTGCCACCTTAAAGGAAGAAGATGCCTGCACCGGTTGGATTAGATACGCCCTTTGCTCCTTTGGTCGAGCGCATCTTACGCGAGGCCACTGTCGAAGGCGATCGTATCCTCAAGATCGACCATTTTCTTAACCATCGGATCGAACCGGCATTTATGTCAGCGATGGGCGCGGCACTCGCTGATCGTATTCGTTCACTGGCGCCGGATCTGCTGCTGACCGCTGAGGCCAGCGGTATCGCCCCTACCTTAGTGACCGCTCTAGCCCTGAACGTGCCGATGGTGTATGCGAAAAAGTACTCGCCAGTCGTGGAACCGCCAGCCTTGTCGCGCATCGTGCCGTCGCCAACGAAAGGTGGCGATACACGACTCGTCGTCGCATCGCGGTATCTCGAACCAGGGATGCGCGTGGCGCTGATCGACGATTTTCTGGCCAATGGCCGTACTGCTCTGGCGCTGGCTGAAATCGTTGCCGAAGCTGGGGCGCAAACTGTGGCCGCAGGCTTTATGGTTGAGAAGCTGTTCCAAGGGGGTCGCGGACCGTTAGTCGAACGTGGCATTCCGATTGCCACGCTGGCGCAGGTTGAGCGGCTATCGGGTGGGAAAGCATGGATGGTCGAACCGGCGGTACAGGCTCAGGACCGAAAGGCGATGGAAGCTACGACCTTGCAGGAACTGAACACCCTCGATCAGCCACAATTTGTGGCACGGTTGGGGTTTATTTTTGAAAACTCGCCCTGGATCGTCGCCCGGGCTTGGCCGAGCCGACCTTGGAAGGGCTTGGAAGAACTGCATCAGGCACTGTGCCGGGTGATGTACGAGGCGACCGAAGAACAACAGCGCGCTCTGATTCGCGCGCATCCTGATCTGGTTGGCAAAGCAGCGTTGGCCGGTAGCCTTACTCCACAGTCTACCAGTGAGCAGGTTGCTGCAGCTCTGGATCGTCTCACGGCCGACGAGGTCACACTGTTCACACAACTCAACCAGGCCTACCATGAACGCTTCCATTTCCCGTTTGTGATTTGTGCCCGCGAGAACAAAAAAGACAGTATCCTAGCCGGTTTCAACACGCGCTTGCTTAACAGTCCTGAACAAGAGATACAGATTGCTCTGACGGAAATCGCTAAAATCGCTTGGTTACGGCTGCGTGATGTGGTCGTGGTGGGTACGCGTCAGATCTAATTCTGCGAAGTCAAAATCCTCGTGGGGCGTCGATCGACGTTGGCCCGCTGCAGACTGTGAATATAACACTTACATCGATCCATCCGTCCAGTGCGGCGCGGGCGATTTTACATGATACTGTCAGCGGGACAGCAGATCGCCTCAATCAAAATGGGGAGCAATAGA
>JBBRHB010000410.1:0-5059 GCA_038223355.1 Chloroflexales bacterium | reverse complement strand
GTCCGTATGACTGCGCGCGTGATTGCGCCCCAACAGTTGGACTTCGTGGATGTGGTGACCTCCAGCCACAACCATACCGATCATCTGGATGCTGAAACGCTCGTTCCGCTTCTGCAGGCTAATGCTAACGTCACGCTCGTGATTCCCGAAGCCAATCGCGCCTTTGTTAGCGACCGCTTAGCCCTCGATCCGGCACAACCCATCGGTGTGGATGAGGGTTTAACCGTGGAGGTCAAGGGCTTCCATATTACCGGCATCGCCTCAGCCCACGAGACGGTGGAGCGTGATGCCGCCGGCCACTCGCGCTTCTTGGGCTACGTTGTGCGTTTCGGTCCCTGGTCGATCTATCACAGCGGCGATACAATGCGCTACGAAGGCATGGCCGAGCGGCTGCGCCCCTACGCCCCCTCGGTCGCACTCCTGCCCATTAATGGCCACGCGTCCGAGCGACGGGTCGCCGGCAACCTCGACGGTCGGGAAGCGGCCCAACTGGCCAAAGACATGGGTGCCAGTATCGTGGTCCCCTGCCATTATGAAATGTTCGCCTTCAATACTGCCACGCCTGATCTATTTGTGGCGGAAGCACAGCGCATTGGTCAACCCTATCACCTGTTGCGTTGTGGCGAACGCTGGAGCAGTCCCGCTAGCCCATGACATTCTGGCAAACGACTGGAGCTAGCGATGGTATCTGAACGTGTCGTAATGATAAGGAGTAACAGATGTCCCGTTTTGCGATCTCATCTTGGAGCCTTGATGGCCTGCTCCAGGGAGGAATGCCACTGGTCACGGTGCCTGCTCAGATGGCGGATCATGGCCTGACAACGTTCGAACTCTGCCATTTTCATCTCCAGAGTACGGAAGCGGCCGAGCTCCAAGCGTTCCGCCGAGCCCTTGAAGCTGCGGACGTTGAGCTATACAGCCTCCTCATTGACACTGGCGACATTACGGCACCCGATCCCGTGCAGCGCGCAGCGGATCTCCACACAATCCAAAACTGGATCGGCATCGCTAGCGAACTTGGAGCGCAGCAGGTCCGGATCGCCGCCGGTAGCCAATCGCCAACGCCCGATGTCATCCAACGGAGTGCCGAACATTTGCAGTCCTGTGCCGAACTTGCTGCATCCTACGGGCTCCGCACCATTACCGAGAATTGGCATACCACCGCCGAGCAACCTGCCGACGCGCTCGCTATTCTCGACCGCTGTCGTGACCACGTCGGCCTCTGTGCCGATACAGGCAACGCCGAGGCTACCCCGGATAAGTATGCGACGCTAAGACAGCTCCTACCGCGAGCCTCCTCCGTCCATTTCAAGGCCCGCTACCATCCTGATGGGCAGATTGATCAAGAGGATGCGCAGCACTGTGCCACACTCATACGGCAGGCCAACTTCGATGGGGTCGTCACCCTGATTTATGGGGACAAAAATGATGAGTGGGCCCACATCGAGCAATTGCATGCTGCCCTCCAACCACTACTGTAACTCAATAGGAGCCGATCTATGCAGATCGATCTATCCAACAAAGTCGCCGTGGTTACTGGTGGCTCGGGACAGTTAGGCCGGGTAATGGTCCAAACGCTAGCCCACTGTGGCGCTGACGTGGCCGTACACTATCTACACAATCAAGCGCAGGCTGAGCAGTTGTGCCGTGAGGTCACCGAACTGGGAGTGCGCGCGATACCTGTGCAGGCCGATGTCGGCAACCGCGCAGCGGTCTTTGCTATGCGGGATGTGATCATGGCTGAACTGGGTGCGCCCCACATCATCGTCACGAATGCGGTCGTTCAGTATGCTTGGACGACGGTGCTTGAACAAGCGCCCGATGATTACGAGAGCCAGTTTCGTTCTTGTGTGCTACAAAATGTACTAATGGCCCAGGCCTTCGTTCCCGCGATGATCTCCCGCGGTTCTGGACGTATCATTGCCATCAACACCGAATGCGCGATGCAGAATTTCCCTACGCAATCCGCCTACGTTGCCGGTAAGCGTGGGATGGACGGCGTACTACGGGTACTGGCCCGCGAGATCGGTGCGCATCAGATTACGGTTAACCAGGTGGCTCCTGGCTGGACAATCAGCGAGCAGGACCGGGCTAACCACACCGAAACCCAGCCGGCCTACGACTCGGCTGTGCCGTTACGCCGCCGGGGGACTGATCAGGAGATCGCGAACGTCGTCGCCTTTCTCGCATCCGATCTAGCCAGCTACATAACTGGTGCCTACGTACCGGTCTGTGGCGGTAACATCATGCCGACGATCTGAAACGCTTAATCGAGCGTCAGGACCAGCGAGGGCTGTGGCGGGAAAAGGACATCGAGCACCATCCCAGCCTCATCACTGGCCCACACATCGGGGAGGATATACTCTAACTCGACGCGGCTGTGCCGTCCGAACAGCAGCTGCAGGAACACCAAGGGTGGAAAGCCGGCAGTGCCCTTGAGTTCGCTGGTGAAGACCGGTCGCCGCCAGAGTTCTACCGTAGTGAGCCTGCCATCCTCCAAATGGAGGTGCAAGCCATCGCGGTAGAAGTCCAGGTGCAGATCACCTGTGTAGCCATGCAGTGGCGAACCATGCAAGCGACTTTCGAGGACCGGTGCTACATGCCGTACAAAGCCCGGCAGATCGGGGACCCGCACGTACCAAGCATAGGGCCGGTCGCGACGCGGCGCGAGTGCATCACCTAATACCAGATAGGCTGGATGGGCTGTACCAAAGCTAAATAGGAGCCGGGAAGGTGCGGAAGTATCGCGACCCGTTGGCACCGAAGGTGAAAACGATCGGAGTGCACGCAGCACCAGCGGCATCACCATTGGCCATGTGGTTCCTGCAGTCACTGCCATTTGGGGCACATCCAGCGTTTTGCCCCAACGCGTATGGCGCACCAACACAAAGCCGCAATGTGTCCCATGGGCATCGTTGATCAGCAAGGTGGTCCAGCCCTCGCCCGACTCCACGCTTAGACCGTCTAGCGTCCAGCGCCAGTATGCTTCCGGAATCTCAGATGACACCAGGCTGCGTGCTTGTTCCCTTTGGTAGAGGTCCATGACGAACGGCAGGTCGTCCACGGTCGCCGCTTGCAGTTGGTAGGTCTCGGTCTCGCCCTCTTTCAGTGGCGCAATATCGTCGAATTGGACAAAGCGACCGCCACCCAGTTCCAACGCCATTTCATAACCAAACTGGCGGTAAAAGTAGGGAATCCCCGTGATCGCCTGTGCCAGATCGCCGGCGTGGGTACTATGGGCATGAAAGGCGTCGAAGAGCGCCCGTACCAAGCCACGTCGCCGGTACTCCGGAAGCGTCGCGACGGCCTCTGGTCGCCCCACACCGAAGCGGATGCCGCCGAAGTTCCAGGTTATCGGGATCAGCCACATACTTGCCACAACCTTGCCGGTGCGCGTATCTTCGACAAGGACCCCTTGGTCTATCGTCGTCAGCGGGTGGCGTCCACTTCCAAGGTCACGCATCCAGGCCGCCATGTGCGCGTTAGGTGGATCCTCCGGCTTTTGGCGAAAGACATATGATGTCAACTCGCCGATGCGCTCGACATCGTCCAGTGTGCTCCAGCGCAGGATGAGGCCATCACCGATGGCTTTCGGTAAGCCCATCGCGTTGTTCAGCGCCTTGCTATTTGAGGCCTGAATCATATGGTTTAGCTCCAGTCAATTCTACATAACGATCGGGCATGGCTTCGACCTAGGTGACAGGCCCGTCATGTCTGACAGCTTAGCCGCTCACTTGTGCTTGCTCCCGCTCGATCTGAGTAACGGTTTGCATCATAAAGTGAACCACGACTCGATCACCCACCTGCGGCAGACCATAGAGCGCCTCGGCCCCCAGCCGAGCCGAACGCGTATCCCCCTGGCCGTCCAATCGAAAGGTTACGTCGAACAGTCCGGTGCCATGAATATCGAGCGGCTGAACGCCGACGATCTCACCTGGTTGGGGTCCCATCAACATAGCTGTGCTCCTGCGTTGAGATGAAACTTCTCCCGGTATCCCGTGTGTTTAGCGCTGTCCAGGGTGGATCAGTGGCTCAAGAACGTCCCGACCCCGCACCAGACCTTCATCGAATTTGTCGCCGCTATATACGTCGTCTTCGTGCTCGATAGCGATACCGCCATCATAGCCAATTTCGTTCAAAGCGCCGATAAACGCCATCCAGTTGATTTCACCGTACCCCGGAATACGGAAACGGAACGACTGCCCGTTCACACCAACCCGATAACGGCGCTCGGGAAGGAGCTCTGTATCTTTGGCATGAACATGGTAGACGCGGTCTTTGAATTCATGGAGCGCCCGTAGATGATCGATGCCCTGCCAGTACAGGTGCGATGGATCGAACTCGAGACCGAGGGCCTTAGAGGGCACCGCGCTGAACCAGGCGTCCCACGTATCTGGAGCGCCGCCCATGTTGACGGGCTTAAAAGGCAAGGAACCACCAAAGCCCATCCAGTTCTCAAAGGCGATGCGGAGACCACGCCGCTCAGCGGATGCTGCCACCGGGCCGAAGCGGTCGGCCCACAGCTGTACATTGCCGGCCCAACCACGGCGGGCATCAAAGCCACTCAGGCTCGCAATCGTTTGAACACCCAGTTGCTCCGCCGCGTCAAAGACCCGCTCGTACGCGTTGAGAACCTGCTCGGGCGCGGAGTCACGAAAGGCAGGATCGGAAGCTACTCCATAATACGCCAGCGCCGTCATTTCCAGCTGATGCTGCACGCACAGTTGCTTGACCGTTGCGATCTTCTGTCGCTCGAGTGTGCCCGCAGTCGGGCTACCGAAGGCGGTCGCCTGCAGTTCCACCGCGTCAAAACCCAAGCGTGCCGCTTTTTCGATATCCGCGATATTCCCCGTGAGAAAGCCAAGTTTCATAAAAAACGCTATCCTTGCGTATTGGTGGCTCACGAGTAACAATTTGCTTCAGGTGTCACTCCAGCCGGGTGCCCTGCTAACACATACTACCACCGCCTGTTGCAGTGAGTCCATATGATCAGCCAGAGCCCGAACTTAGTAAGTGGCGACCGGCCATGGACAAGGGCACCATTTTTGGCCGATTTGCG
>JBBRHB010000409.1:0-5067 GCA_038223355.1 Chloroflexales bacterium | reverse complement strand
ATCCACCATCATTTCGCTTTCGGCCGGCGGATAGAGCCAGTCTGATGAATACGAGGCGACGAGCCAGCGACAGCGCGCCGGTGCGAAGGCAGATGCAAGCGAGGGTGCGTTGGCGGCGACGTCCCAGTAATCCATCGCTTTAGTAATATAGAGGTACGAGTTCGCGTCAAAGCGGTCAACAAAAGACTGGCCTTGATACTCGAGATAGCTTTCGATAGCGAACTCGCGGTCCAGCACATAGCGTAAGCCCGCTTGCGACTGCAGGCTGCGATCAAAGCGGCGGTCAAGACGCTCTTCGCTGACGTAGGTCATGTGCGCGATCATACGTGCCAGTGCCAGACCATTCGCCGGTTGCGACTGGTAGTTGCCACCTTCCCAGGCAGGATCATTGGTAATAGCACGGCGCCCGATGCTTGACCAAGCAATGGCCTGCGCGTTCGAGCGCGCCGTGGTCGCCAGGGGAATAGCCAGGCGTACCCGCTCGGGATAGTGGACGGCCAGCTCGATGACCTGCATACCGCCCATCGAGCCGCCAACGACAGCACGAACCTGCTCGATACCTAAGGCATTGAGCAACTGTACCTGGGCGGCGACCATATCACCGATCGTGATAACGGGAAAGTCAAGGCGGTAGGGTTGCCCGGTGCGCGGGCTAACCGAGCCGGGACCGGTTGAGCCCCGGCAGCCGCCTAGTACGTTGGCACAGAGCACAAAGAAGCGGTTGGTATCAAAGGCACGCCCGGGCCCGACCATCGTATCCCACCAGCCAGGTTTGCGATCCTCGGGACTGAAACGACCGGCGGCATGGGCATCGCCCGACAACGCATGCATAATCAAGATCGCATTATCACCGGGCGCATTTAGCCGGCCGTAGGCTTCGTAGGCTAGCGTCCAGTTCTGGAGCGTCGCACCACTTTCGAGCGTCAGCGGTGCCGGCGAGTTCCAGAAGTGTGTCTGAACTAGGCCAACACTGGTGGATGGTGGCGACACAGCATGAGCTTGGCGTGCCCCTGCAGCATGACGTGTCGTCGCAGTGGAAGGTTCCGTTATGTAATGCCGTGTCGCCACCATATGCTACCCGCGTAATGCAGTGTCGAGATCGGTTACCAGATCATCGAGCGTTTCCAAGCCAACCGATAGCCGTACAAAATCATCGGTCACGCCGGTGAGCCACTGTTCTTCTTCGGTTAGCTGGGAGTGCGTGGTCGTGGCCGGATGGATCGCCAGTGACTTGGCATCGCCAATGTTGGCCAGATGCGAAAACAGCTGCAGCTTGTCGATAAACTTGCGACCGGCGGCTTTGCCACCCTTGATGCCGAAGCCAATCAACGCGCCCTGGCCCTTGGGCATGTACTTTTGTGCCAGCGCGTAGGATTCATGAGACGGTAAGCCTGGATAGTTGACCCACGCCACCGCAGGATGCTCGCTCAAGAACTTGGCGACACCAAGGGCGTTCGCGCAGTGGCGTTCCATGCGCAGACCCAGGGTTTCGATGCCCTGCAGGAACAAGAAAGAGTTGAAAGGTGACAGCGCCGCACCCAAGTCACGCAGCCCCTGGACCCGCGCTTTGAGGATGAAGGCGATGCCGCCAAGATCGGCATAGCGCAGGCCGTGATAGCTGGCATCGGGCTCGGTAAAGCCGGGGAAGCGACCGCTCTTGGCCCAGTCGAACTTGCCACCGTCGACCAGCAGACCCCCGATGCTGGTGCCATGGCCGCCAATAAACTTTGTCGCCGAGTGGAGCACAATATCGGCCCCGTGCTCGAAGGGTCGTAGCAGGTAGGGCGTCGGGACGGTGCTATCGACGATCACCGGTACACCCTGGGCATGCGCCAAGTCGGCGATGGCCTGGTAATCGGGCAGATTCAAGCGAGGATTGCCGACGGCTTCCAGATACACGGCTTTGGTCTTCGGGGTAATAGCATCGGCGATATCCTGAGGATTTTTCGGATCAACAAAGGTCGTATTAATGCCGTACTTCGGTAACGTATGCTTGAAGAGGTTCCAGGTCCCGCCATATAAGCTGGTGACCGAAACCAGATGATCGCCCGCGCCGGCAATATTGAGGATCGCGAGTGTTTCGGCAGCTTGTCCGGATGCTACGGCCAGTGCTGCAGTCCCGCCTTCCAGCAAGGCGATGCGCTGTTCGAGGACATCGGTCGTCGGGTTCATGATGCGGGTGTAGATGTTACCCGTTTCCTTGAGCGCAAACAACGCTTCGGCATGTTCGCTATCGCGAAAGACATACGAGGTCGTTTGGTAGATCGGGACGGCACGGGCACCGGTCGTCGGGTCGGGCTGTTGCCCGCCGTGCAGAGACAGCGTTTCGAAACCAGTGAACTTGGAGAGGTCCGCCATGATCGAACTCCTTTTGTGGGGCAACAAAAAGCCCTCACCATTGTGATGAGGGTTACGCACAAATACTCCATCCAGAAGATCGAGTAGGTGACGAACCGCTCATCTTCCAGAATATCTGCCGGATTTAGCACCTTAGACGGAACGGCTCTACAGCGAATGTAGTTGCCTTCTCATGGCTGGTTGCTGGGGCTTCATAGGGCCGGTCCCTCCACCCCTCTGGATAAGCGCGTTGTCGATATGTTGTTGAAGGGCACTATAAGCCCCATTCTTGAGAATGTCAAGCAGGAATGTGCGGAAGTCCATTCTGCTGGGTACTCCAATAGTCCCGTTCGCACATTGCGTGCGGATACGACCGGATTCCTACCACGCGCCCATCAAAGATGTATTACAATCTGCTAAGATGTTGATGATATCAAGTTGATGCTGAGGCCATGTTCGCTCGCCAGCAAAGATCAACCGCGGGGCACGGTTCCCCGGTTTACCGAAACGGCAAAGCCGTCGTAAGACGGCGACGCAAAGCCACGGGTCCTCTTGCACGGGAGGATAGCCGGGCTCCCGAATTAGACCAAGGGAGTATCATCATGCCACGACGTTTCATACTCTTCCTCTTGGTGACCATCTGCTGCGCCTCGCTTGGCTCGCTGCAGAGCGCCCACGCTACAACAGCCCGCAATGGCCTCACGGATTACACCATTCAGGTTGGTAGCTATCAACGCACCTATCATGTTCATGTTCCCGTTTCCTACAGCGGTAGCGCCATGCCGCTTGTCGTCGCCTTACACGGCGCGCAAGACAACGGAGCGGGCATGGCGGGCCTCACGCGCTTCAATAGTGTTGCCGACAGTAACGGCATCATTGCTACCTATCCCGACGCGATCAAGGGTATATGGAACACTGACGGCAGCGCTCCGCAAGACGACTTCGCCTTTATTTCGGCCATGATCAAGCAGATCAGCAGCACCTGGGCGGTGAATGCCCATCAGATCTATGCCATGGGCTTCTCCAACGGTGCCATTATGACCGAGGAGCTCGGCTGCAACCTTAGTTCGCAACTGACAGCCATTGCCTCGGTCTCCGGCCATATGTCCAGCACTTTCGCATGTCCATTGACCCATCCAATGCCTTTTATCACCTTCCACGGTACCACGGATCCGATCTATCCTTATGCCGGCTGGTCAAATCCAGCCTATAGTCAAAACTCGATGGGCGCAGTCGATGCCGAGAATAAGTGGGCTGCGCTCGCCCCTTGCACCGCGCCTGCTACTACGACCAACCTGCCCGACGTCGTGCCCACCGATGGTACGACTGAGCAACTGCGCGCGATTGGTGGCTGTCCAGCCGGTGTAGGTGCCCCATGGGCCACGCAACTGTACACCATCACCAACGGTGGCCACACTTGGCCGGGCGGCATACAATATGCCCCCGTCGCCACGGTCGGCCTTGCCAGCCAGGACATCGACGCCAGCACCCTGATCTGGCAGTTCTTCGCTCGCTTCAAACAGAGCCTTGTGCCCACCAATTACGCCTACCACGTCATGCTTCCATTAGTGAGCAAACGCTAAAAGGCCTTCACCGGGCATGCATTGAAGCAAGAACGGAAAGGATGTTGGTTAGGTCGATAGCGCCGGCTCCCGTTCAGTCTTGCCCACTTGGTAATCGCGTAAACTCGACGCCGTTGCCATCATCCAAACCGTTACCAACACACAGCCGAGGCCACCGGTGATCACGGAGATCGGTGCCCCCCATGCGTTCGCAACCACACCGGCCTCGAGTTCACCTAACTGCGGACCGCCCATGAAAAAGATCATATTGACGCTCGTCATGCGCCCACGCAGCCCGTCCGGCGTCGCCAGTTGGCGCACGACATTACGCAACACCATACTCACCGTATCAGCGGCACCGGTTAACGCGAGGCAAGCGAAGGTGAGCCAGAACAAGCGTGACACGCCGAAGATCACCGTTGCCAGACCATAGACCAGGACGGCGCTGAGGAGCACCCAGCCGCGCCGTTGGATGCGACTGGCCACGCGCAGCATAGTAAGGCCGGCGACAAATGCGCCGACGGCCGGAGCGGCGAAGAGCAAGCCGTAGCCTTGTGCACCAACCTGAAGGATGTCTTGAGCGAAGATCGGCAGTAGGGCCGTGGCCGAGGAGAAGAAGGTCGCAAAGAAATCCAGCAGCATGGTTGAGCGAATCAGGGGGGTACCAAAGACAAAGCGCAACCCCTCAACGGCCGCACCCAGACTGACCTGGGGCGGGCGTTCCTCCGCAATCCGTACGCGCACCGGAAGATCACGCATCATTAGCAAGCCGACGATCACCGCCCCAAATGAGAGCGCGTTGAACGCGTAGACCCAACTAACGCCGAGGGCCGCGAGCACAATACCGCCAAGCGCCGGGCCAAGCACCGCCGCAAATTGGAACATAACGGTATTGAGGCTAATGGCGTTGGGGAAGTGCTCGACCGGTACCAGCGACGGAATCAAGGCTTGGCGGGCCGGCCCGTCGAAGGTGTTGATCCCGGCGCTGAGTGCCGTTAGCAGATAGATCGGCCACGCCACGTGAAGTCCCGCGAAGCTCACGATGGCCAAGACGACGGCCATCAGCGCCATGCCAGTCTGCGTCAAGAGCATCACCTTGCGCCGGTCGAGCACATCGGCCACAACGCCGCTTACCAACGATAGAATGACGATCGGCACGACCCGTACC
>JBBRHB010000408.1:0-5067 GCA_038223355.1 Chloroflexales bacterium | reverse complement strand
ACTTCCATGTTCGGTAGAGAGACTTCCGAAGCGCCGCCGCTGGCTTTCGTAAGAGAAAGCTGAAATCTCGCTCCACCTTATTAAAAACGTAGACAAGGACGTGAACGGGATGTTGTTTATCCTCCAAGTAGCCTCATCGGGAACTCGGAGAGCCAAGGTTGATTTCGTGACCGGGATGACGCCCACAAAGGGTATCCGTCATGGATTGTACCACAAATGAGTAAGACGTTCATGAGCAAACGACCGAAAAACTCTGGCGTTGTGTAAAGAATTTATTAAAATCGCACAGCGGTACATGCGGCTCCCAAATGCGCGAAAATGACTATTGCCATCGTTATTATTCGGACAACAACTGACCTTGACTCCTTGTCTTTCGCCCGCTACAATAACGGCAGTTCCGCATAACTCACTACCTATGGCAGGTAACAAGCCGTTGGGACTTCATCTGTGGTGATCTAGGGGCCGCTCTACTCGGCCATTCCTAAGCATAATTCCGAAGTGGGTCAATACATGTACCCGAGTGCGGAGCCGGTGCACGTCTTGGTTTTGAGGGGACGAATGAAGATCAGGCAACTTAAACATGCGGGGGGTGTACTGGCTGTCACCCTGCTCTTAACGGCATGTGCGGCACAGCAGCAACAAGCCGCCGCGAACGCCACGGTTCAAGTACAACGTGGCTCTCTCGCAGTGACCGTAAGTGGCAGCGGTACGGTTGCACCGCTGCAATCCTCGGAGCTCACCTTTGGTGTTAATGGCAAAGTCCAAAAAGTCTTGGTCAAAGAAGGGCAAACGGTCAAAGGAGGCGATGAGCTAGCTGAGCTTGACTCACGCGATCTTGACCAGCAGGTGCTCCAAGCCGCAGCCAATGTAGAGACGGCTCAAGCCAAGTTGCAACAAGCCCAAAGTGGCAACGCGACGGCTCAAGATAAAGCCGCCGCCCAGGCCACTGTCGATCAGGCCAAGTCGGAGTTAGAAAAAACCAAAACCGGCAACATCACCGACCAAGATCTGGCTGCGGCGCAGGCCCAAGTGCAAACCGCACAAGGCAACTTGCAGCGAGCCAAAACTGGCAACATGACGCCGGCCGATATTGCATCAGCCCAGGCAGCCGTAAAAACGGCTCAGGGTAACCTTCAGCACGTGCTGTCGGCGGTCACGGCTGCCGATATCGCTGCAGCTCAGGCGGTTGTTCATACTGCCGAAGCTAACCTGCAAAAAGTTCAAAGTACCGTGACGCCGGCCGATATCGCTGCGGCCCAGGCGGTGGTGCACACCGCCGAAGCTAATCTGCAACGGGCCAAAACCGGCAACGTCACGCAGGCCGATATCGATAATGCGCAGGCTGCCGTGCGGAGCGCCGAGGCAAAGTTGCAAACGGCTCAGCGGGGCCCGTCGCCCGACGCGGTGAGTGCAGCACAGAACAAACTGACCCAAGCCCAGCAAAACTATCAAAAGATCGCAGCATCTGACTCGGCCGCTAAAACAACGGCCCAACAAAACATTCAGTCAGCCGCTGATGGCGTCCGTTCGGCGCAGCAAGTCTACAGCAATGCATACTGGAACAATCAGCAGGCTCAAAAGGGCGTTGACCCGAAAACGGGTATTCCTTTTAGCCAAGAGCCGGTCGTCATTCTGACCAACCAGGTACTGGCACCGCTGACTACACCCCGTGACTATGCGAACGCCTTCACCCAGGCGAAGATTCAATTAGACCAATCTCAAGTCAAGCTCCAGCAAGCCCAGGTTGCCTTCCAGAATACGCAACAGCAAGAGATAAACGACATCGCCGCTGCCCAGGCACAGATCGATGATGCTCAGACGCAGTTCAACGAGGTCCAAAAGGGCCCCAAAGCGACCGATATTACCCCTATCCAATCCTTGGTCGATCAAGCCAAAGCGCAGCTCCAGAAGCTGCAGCAAGGCGGAACGGCTGCGGATGTAGCGGCGGCGCAGGGTCAGCTCGACCAGGCGCGGGCGCAATTGGCCAAGCTGCAACAAGGACCGAATCCGGGCGAAATTGCGGCAGCACAGGGTCAACTCGACCAAGCACGAGCGCAACTGGCCAAGCTGCAACAAGGGCCGAATCCGGGCGACGTTGCGGCAGCCCAAGGACAAATTCAGCAGGCTCAAGCACAGCTTGAGAAGGCACAACAAGGTGGTAATCCTGGCGACATTGCAGCGGCGAGTGGTCAGGTCAATGGCGCTCAAGCGGAGCTCGCGAAGATGCAGGCCGGTGGAACTCAGGCCGATATCGATGCTGCTAAGGCCAAGCTGGATGAGACCCAGGCACAGTACGAAAAGCTGGCTGCGGGGGCGACGCAATCGGATCGCTCGATTGCCCAAGCCGTTGTCCATCAGGCAGAGGCGGCGCTTGCTGCGGCGAAGCTCAATCGTGACGATGCTATTTTGCGCGCTCCATTTGCCGGCGTCGTTAGCGCGGTAACGGTGGTTCCGGGTGATCGTGTTGTGAACACCGGTACCAAAGATGCACCCTTTAGGTTGGTTGACCTCTCGCAACTACATATGGACGTCAATATTAGTGAGGCCGATACCACCTACATTAAAGAGGGACAAGCGGCGAAGGTCAAGATCGACGCTTTAGGTACCGGTGCAATTACCGGCAAGATCAACTATTTGGCGAAAGCCGGTACCACTGTTCAAAATGTAACGACCTACCTCGCTCGCATCGATCTGCCCCAAGATAATCCCGCACTCCGGGTAGGTATGAACGGCACTGCGGATATTGGTGTGGCCCAGCGGCAGAACGTACTCCTTATTCCAACCCGCGCCATTCGCGATGCGGGCGATAAGCACTTCGTGCGACTCAAAAAAGGTGATACATTTGTAGACACCGAGATTCACACAGGTCTGGCTAATGATACGCAAACCGAGGTCACCAGTGGACTTAACGAAGGTGACGCCGTTGCTGCTCGTGGTATCGCGCCGGTGACCACCAAGGGTAGCGGGGCACCGTAAGTGAGGAAAAGCGAACCGAACCTCGCAAGCATTACCTTATCCCAGCGACCATCACGGACCTGGTCGCTTAACCTAGGTGGCGAAGCCTGGGAAAGTGTGCGCATTGCCCTCGAAAGCCTGCGTTCCAATAAGCTCCGCACGATGTTAACAATGTTGGGCATTATCATCGGTGTCTGGTCGGTCGTGTCACTATTAGCCATCGGCGGAGGAGCCTCACAAAGCATCACCGACCAGGTCAAGGGCATTGGCACAAACTTGCTCACTGTGCTGCCTGGAACGCGTGCTCGGAATAACCCGAAGGCCTACAGCGGCGGGGCGCCGTCTCTCAGCATGGATGATGTCGATGCTATCAAACGCACGCTTCCTGAAATCTCGCTGGTAGCACCCCAATTCCAAAATGAAACACAAGTGGTCGCCGGCTCGATTAACCGTAGTGCCTCGATTTTAGGTATCACGCCTGAATATGCAACAGTGCGTAACATCGTCATGAATGACGGGCAGTTCATTAACGAGCAAGCCGTTCGTTCTGCGAGCCTAGTCGCCGTCCTGGGTGGTAAAATGGCGACCGACTTATATGGCCCGAACGATCCCATCGATCAACGGCTGCGGATTAAAGGTCAGTTGTTCCGGGTGGTTGGCGTCTTGCAGACCGGGGGTGCCATCACCGGCTATGATAGCGCGGTGCTCATTCCGATTTCTACTGCCCAAAAAACATTGTTCGGCGGACGTGACGCTCAATCATCTTCTTTCCAGGTCTCAGTGATTGCAGTCCAAGTCAAAACGGCTGCGGACGTCGATCCTGGTCAAGCCGATATTGAGTTGCTTATGCGGCGTCGCCATCACCTGCCGCTGACAGGTGAAAGCGATGATTTCACCGTCGTCAATCAGGCCACGTTGCTCCAAACCTTTAGCCAAGTAACCAACACCTTAACCGCTTTCCTCGGGGCGATCGCCGGTATTTCGCTGTTGGTAGGTGGTATCGGCGTGATGAATATTATGCTGGTCTCGGTAACGGAGCGCACCCGCGAGATCGGTTTGCGCAAGGCCGTCGGTGCCAAACGCGGTGACATTCTGCGACAGTTTCTGGTTGAGGCGTCTGTCATGAGTGTGATGGGTGGCATGATTGGGGTCGTCATCGGCTATCTGACGGTGGCGTTGATTAAGCTGGTACTTTCTCAATACTTGCAGCCGGTCATGACGCTCGGAGCCGTCGTAATGGCGCTCAGTTTTTCGTTACTGGTCGGGCTGTTCTTCGGTATTTATCCGGCCCGCCGGGCGGCGCGCCTTAATCCTATTCAAGCACTCCGATTCGACTAAACGATCGGCCTACCCCCCGCATACCTTCATCGCCGTAGGTAGTGATCCGCAGTGTAGCATTATTGCCCGGTGGGCTAGTAACATAGTCTGCCTCGTTGTTGAAGAGCAAGATAGCGTATATAATCTCTATCTTCCGCTGCCGTTCTGTCTGTAGCCAAGCCACGAGGTTGGCATCTGCGATGACAAGGAGCCGGTTAATCCATGGCCAAATTCCCGCATTCTATTCTGCCCCATGGCGGCAGTCTCGTAGACCGCTCACTCCGGGGTACCTTGCGCGAGTCAGCAATTGAACGGGTCGAAAAGTTACCGCGTGTCACGCTCTCGCCCGTTGGCATCTCTGATCTGGAACTCATTGCTAACGGTGCTTTCAGCCCGCTTACCGGCTTTATGGATCAGGCGAGCTACCAGAGTGTCGTTGACGAGATGTATCTGCCCAACGGCGTGGTATGGAGCATGCCGATCACCTTACCGGTGAGCGAGGAGCAAGCACACACCCTCAAAACTGGTCAAGAAGTCGCATTATATGATGACACCGGACGGCTCTGCGGCCTGATGGAGCTTGCTGATATGTATCGCCCTGACAAACACCGTGAGGCCGAGCGCGTCTTTCGTTCGACCGAAGACAAGCACGC
Organism: Chloroflexales bacterium; assembly: GCA_038223355.1. GTDB lineage: Bacteria > Chloroflexota > Chloroflexia > Chloroflexales > Kallotenuaceae > JACDGP01. The sequence continues at coordinate 142 of JBBRHB010000408.1, read as the reverse complement.
CGGTGTGGGACGGTTATTTGGGGTGGGTGGCGTGTACGTGGGCGGTCAGGTGTGGCAGATTAATGGACCCGAAGATCCGCCATTTGCCAACTATCGCTTATCCCCCGCCGAGATGCGCAAGGTTTTTGCCGAGCGCGGCTGG
>JBBRHB010000407.1:0-5116 GCA_038223355.1 Chloroflexales bacterium | reverse complement strand
GCATGTGTGAGTTTAAGCAGCGTGCCGCCACAGCCGATTTCAATGTCATCGCTATGAGCTCCCAGGCACAGAATCTTGTAGGGCCGCGCGGGATCAATCGGGAGCTTCATCATCACAACGACGCCATCGCTCCGATGCCATGGCGCATCGTGGGCGACTCGAATGCTAGCTCCCGCTCCGGGCGGTGCCAGACTTCCCACGGTACATCGCCGCTTGCATACAAATCGTCAAACATTTGCTTATCTTTAAAGGTATCCATACAGGCCCAAAAGCCATCATAGCGATAGGCCATAAGTTCCTCACGAGCAATCAGTCGTTGGAAAGGCTGCTCGACCAACTCCTCGCCCGGACGCATATAGTCAAAGATGGCGCTGTTGAACACGAAAAAACCGCCATTAATAGCGAGCCCCGAGTGTTTGATTGCTTCAATGGCTTTGACCGTGCCATCCTCGCGTGCGACCACCGTATGGAAATTCTGGGTAGGCTGGACGCAGACAAACGACGCAATTTTATTATGATCGTGAAAGCTATCGATCAGTTTCGGCAACGGCAGATCGGTCAGGCCATCGGCATAGTTGGCCAAAAAGGTGGTTTCACCCTGCAGATGCTTTTGAACAGCCCGCAACCGCTGGCCAATATTCGCCGTAAGCCCCGTGTCGACAAAGGTAATCTTCCAGTCCTGCATATCGCTGTTCATTAGCTCAATATGCTTGCCGCCTTCCGACAGCGTGAAGTCGTTAGAAAGATACTCATCGTAATGCAGGAAGTAGTTTTTGATCATATCGGCTTTATAGCCCAAACACAAGATGAACTCGTTATGACCATAGTGCGCATAGTAACGCATGACGTGCCAGAGGATCGGCCGGTAGCCGATCGGGACCATGGGCTTCGGAATGCTTTCCGAGAATTCTCGTAGGCGCATACCAAGACCACCGCAAAATAAAACGACTTTCATAGAGTGCCTCTTTATTAAACTACTTCGCGCAGGAGATCGTGCGCGACTAACAGATCGGCCGCGTGCTTAAGCGCTGCGAACCGTACGCCGGAGCGCTGGGCGATGTGGAGTAAGGTATGATCGCCATCTGACAAATTCAGCAGCCACAGCAGCGCCATCTGCTCGGACGATTCGCCGGCCTGGCCGCCCATCGCGCGGTATAAGCCGCGCCTGCCGAGCTGTGGCTCGCATTTGGGATTCTGGTTAAGGTAGCGACGGTTATGTTCGAGCAGGAACACCGTCGACCAGCAAATCGCGAAGGAATCGGCCAGAGAAGCTGGGCGCACCAGCGTTAGATCGTCGGCTGAGGTGTGATATTCCGGAAAGCAACCGTGCGGCGTGCGCATCAAACAGCCAACCGGCAGATTAAAGCCCGGCGAACAATATTGTCGCTCATCGTAACCATACGGGAAGAAATCGATCGTCTGGTGCGCCGTGCCCCGCTCAGTCAGTACATGCGCGACGGCTTGGTCGATCTCTGCATCGCCACGCCGGCTACGCTTGTAGGTGGGATTGCCGGCGTCACCGACGCAGGTCAGCACCAAGCCATGCTTGATCCGGGCAACTTGCGCTTCGTTGCGGCATAGCCAGGTGATCGAGCCGATTGTGCCGGGGATGAACAAAAAGCGGTACGAGTAGCGCAGATCGAGGCCGCTCAGCTGTTTGGCCAAAAAGGTTGCCAGCGCAATGCCGGACAGATTGTCGTTACAGAGCGACGGGTGGCAGCAATGGCAGGAGATCAAGACCTCATCCGGCTGCGCGCCCGCGATGTAATACTCCCCATAGCTGAGCGACCCAACTGTGAGCGAGGCGTCGATACACACCTCGTACTCGCCGTCCTCCAGCGCCACGAAGTCGCGATGACTCAAGCAAAAGCCCCAGCTTTCTGCGTAGTACGAGGTACGATAGGGAATCCAATCCGGCTGCTCAGGCAAGGTCCACAGATGCGCTTTCAACTCGTCTAAGGACATGTAGCGGTGGACGGGCACACTATAGCTCACGACATGTAAGTTCGAGCGCCGGAAATCGATCACCCGCTCGCCGCGCGCGTTCTTGACATACGCGTCGCAAATGTTCCACTCGTTAGGCACGGTCCAATCAAAAACGGGTGTCCCGCTTGGAACCTCGTGCGTTGTGAGTGGCACGTGAGCCGTAATACGCTCAAGAGTTGCTCGGAAGCCGTTGCCCGTGATGCTACGGCACAGCGGATACAGGTCGGTGACCAGTACATGCATTGCCCGGCCAATGTCCTCAACGGTCTCGGGAAGGTGAAGCTCGCACCTCTTCATACGAGCGCACCGTTGGCCCACATATCAGCATAGGCCTGGTCGCGCTCGTTGATAATGTGCTCGGCCGCTGGCCAGACGATGCCGAAAGCGGGATCGTTCCAGCGCACGCCACGCGCGGCTTCGGGAGCATAATATTCGGACATTTGGTAAAAAACTTCGCTGTTATCTTCCAGCGTCTGATACCCATGCGCGAAGCCGGCCGGAACGTACAGCATGGCACGGTTATGGGCCGAGAGCTCAATTGCCACGTGGTGCATAAAGGTCGGTGATGTGGCCCGGAGATCGATGATCACGTCATAGATCGCGCCCATCGTGCAGCGCACGAGCTTAACGTCGGTATGCGGCGCGGCTTGGTAATGCATCCCGCGTAGCGTGCCTGCCATGTGGTTAAAGGCAATACTTGCTTGCACAAGCTGAGGATTGAGTCCATGAGCTAGCCATTCGCGGTGGCACCACGTCCGGGCAAAAAAGCCGCGCTGGTCTTCGAGTCGCTCTGGCTCGATCAAAAAGGCACCTGGTAGGGCGGTGGGGGTAAAGATCATGGAAGAATGGTGACCTCTGGGATCGGCACGACAAATTGTCCCCCCCAATCACGAATATATGCCATTTGCTCCATGATCTCGCGCCGTAGGTTCCAGGGCAAAATCAGGAGGTAATCTGGCTGTGTTTCTCTTATCTTCTTGGGGTCGAAGATCGGGATTTGCGTGCCCGGCGTCCATTTGCCCTGCTTGTGTGGGCTGCGATCCACCGTATACTCAACCAAGTCGGTGCGAATGCCGCAGTAATTAAGCAGCGTATTCCCTTTGCCCGGCGCACCATAGCCGGCAACCTGCTTGCCCGCCTCCCTGGCCTCGATCAAGAATGTCAGAAGTTGGCGCTTGGTATGCTGAACCTGCGCGGTGAAGGCGCGATAGTGCTCCAGATGGGTGAAGCCGGCCGCCAACTCACGATTGCGCAGCGCCGTGACCACCTGGCTCACTGGTCGCGTGTGATCGGCCGCATGGCGGGCATAGATGCGGAGCGACCCACCATGCGTCGGCAACTCCTCGACATCGAAAATACACAGCCCATGCTTGGCGAAGACCTTTTCGGCCGTGATGAAGGAGAAGTAGGAAAAATGCTCGTGGTAGATGGTGTCGAACTGGTTCTCCGCCATCAACCGCATTAAGTGTGGAAACTCCATGGTGATCACGCCGTGGGGCTTGAGCAGGAGCCGCATGCCCGCGACAAAATCGTTAAGGTCAGGCACATGCGCCAGCACATTGTTGCCGATTAGTAGATCAGCCTCGGTGCCACCTGAGCGTAATTCTTGCGCGGTATTGGTCCCGAAGAAACGGACGACCGAAGGAATACCTTTGTCTTGAGCGACTGCAGCCACGTTCGCCGCCGGCTCGATGCCCAGCACCGGCACGCCACGTGGCAGAAAGTATTGCAGCAGATAGCCATCGTTGCTGGCTAGCTCAATCACCTGGCTTTTAGCATCAAGCTCCAGCCGCGCGCTGATCATCGAGACATACTGCTCGGCATGGCGCAGCCAGCTATCGGAATAAGAGGAAAAATAGGCGTAATCGCTAAAAATAGCGCCCGCGCTCACATATTCCTGGAGCTGCACCAGCCAGCAGCCGGTACACACCAGCGCGTGCAGAGGATAGAAAGGCTCCATCTCATTGAGCTGCCCAGCGTCGAGGTAGCTCTCGCAGAGCGGAGACTTGCCGAGATCAACAAAGGTTTCGCCGGCCGTCGAGCCACAAAAGCGACAACGAAAACCGGTTGGAGCACCGCTCATCGTGAGCGATGCGGGCGTCAGCGCAATATCATCAATCACGATGCTGCGGTCTCCCTAAAGAACTGATCGTTGAGTTGGTGGGTGTGGAGCAAGTGTTCGAGTTGGCGCATGCGCGTATAGGCCCGGAAGTCGAACATTTCATGTGTTAGGCCGACGCGCTCAAACCACTCGCATAGCTCTTGCGCGCCCGCCTGGGCGTCCCAACGGCAGCGAAAGCCGGGCAGGCGGCTGTTGATCTTCTCGAAGGAAACGCGGTAGCTGCGGTTGTCGCCGCTGCTCATGCCGACACTAACCTCACATTCGGGAAAGACTTCGCCAACGATCTGCGCAATTTCCCTAACGCGGTAGTTTTGCGCCGTGTCACCGACGTTAAAGATTTCCCCGGCAACGCTCGTAGCCGGAGCTTCGACCGCGCACGCCATTGCCTGGCAGATGTCAGCGACATGCACTAGAGGTCGCCAGGGCGTGCCATCGCTGGTCATGCGGATGGCGTGGGTAGTCCAGGCCAGGCCGGCGAGATTATTCAACACAATATCAAAGCGCATGCGGGGCGAGGAGCCATAAGCGGTCGCATTACGCAGCATGACCGGGGCAAAACCATCGCCCGTTAGTGCCAGCATGTCCCGCTCAGCCAGCACTTTGCACATGGCATAGGCCGTCTGCGGGTTGGGCATGGACTCCTCGGTCTTGAAGTCGTCAGACCCCACGCCATACACGCTGCACGAGGAGCTATACACAAAGCGGCTCACACCTGCCTCCTTGGACATGCGTGCTAACCCAACACTGGCGTGGTGATTGATCTGGTGGGTCAGCGCCGGATTATGCTGGCCCAACGGATCATTGGATAACTCGGCCAGATGAACCACGGCGTCAAAGCCTTGCAGATCCGCTGGCATAATATGGCGGGTGTCTTTGTGTAACTGCGTCATGGAGCTCGCGACCTGCTCCCCCAACCAACCATCGCAGTAGAAGCCGGTATCGAGCCCCGTAACAACGTGACCACGCTGTTGCAGCAGCGGTGCCAGTACGACGCCGATGTAGCCATCC
>JBBRHB010000406.1:0-5125 GCA_038223355.1 Chloroflexales bacterium | reverse complement strand
ACCGGCCCTGGAGCAATCCCGTTAGTGCGATTATGGGCTTCCAGCTCCCACTCGCGTTATTTAGTGGCGACCATGTGGGGCAGGTTCCAAATATCTTCTCGTCAATGTGGCGCTCGGTGCGGGTTATGACGTGGCATTTGCATCAAAAGCGGCTGGCCGATGATCCGCCCGACATCTTGCTCCGGCCGCGCGTTGACGCGTATGGCTCGCTGGATTTCAAAGATATGGATGGTCCACTTCAGGCCGGCGTCGTGGCAGCCGAGGAGCACTTGGCAGACATCAAAGCGCTATGCGGCGACCAATGATTGTTGGAGCGGGCTAGGCGAGGCGTTGGCGAAGAAGCCGGCAACCCGATCCCCATAGGCATGCTAATCATACGCAAAAATACGAACGTGCCCTGCCCGCTATCAGCCCTCGATCTGCCATTCCGGCGCGGCCCATTCCCGCGCCCAATCGAGCGGCTCCGATAGTGCGGCAATCTGCCCATACTCACGATAGTAGGCCCGCACGATATTTGGCTCACTAATTACAAGCGCGTTTTCCAAGGAAAGCGTGGCAGTGGTCGTGAAGTTGAACGATCCGGTCCAGACTGCATATGGCACGATATATGTATAGCCATCGGGCTTGGCTGCTAGTAGCTCTGCATGCGATCGTTCGCGGCAGAAGACGAGAAATTTGTTGTGCATGCGCGGAAAGGCCTTCGGTCGATCCCGATTATGATTACCCACGCACCGTACTGGATCCATGCCACGCGCATTGGCGATAGAGACACTGCTGAGCAAGTTGTCGCCGAACATGTGATGCTCGAGTTCGCAGCTTAGACTGTCATACAAACCCTGCAGCCGCATTTTCCATTGCTCGTGACCAGGCACATCGTGTCGCAGAAAATCTTCTTTTTGTACAATGATCGAGACATTACGTTTTGCCGTAAGCGCCTCAAGTATCGCAAAATTGGTCAGCCACGCCACACAGCCTAACGCAATGTCGGCCTCTGCGATCCGCTGGATTACGTGCTGATCGAGATTCCGAAAATAGACCGCAATTCGACCGTCTTGACTTTGAATGCTGCAATCTTCAAGCAGCTGGCCCTGAGATCCATCACCCGCGGGATGAAGTCTGTTCAGATCGTCAATCATGGTACCTCCTCATGAGACGTCGCCCTCGACAATAATCATGGCAACTGTATGCACCTGTGCCAGCCTTGCTTGCATCTGTCAACGGTATAATATAATAATGCCGTGCCCGGTAGACCCGGAATTGGGTCCTACCTGCGGCAAGCCGAATGATGCACCCGCGCACCGGAGGAGCAAGCTTGATGAAAGGAAGCGCTATGCCAACCTGGCAAAGCTATTTGGATCAACACCAGGATCAGTACCTCAAGGAGTTGCTCAACTTCTTACGTATCCCCAGCGTATCAGCCTTGCCCGAGCACGCGGCTGATGTGCAACGTGCCGCCCAGTGGGTCGTGCAGCGTTTGCAACAGGCAGGGATCGAAGATGTACAGATCCTGCCGCATGCCGGACCACCCGTCGTCTATGGTCAGTGGCTTCATGCGCCCGACCGCCCGACCGTGCTGATCTATGGCCACTTCGATACCCAGCCCGCCGATCCTCTCGCTCTATGGTCGCATCCGCCTTTCGAGCCTGCGGTTCAGGATGGCCGGGTTTATGGCCGGGGTGCCAGTGACGACAAAGGCAATATGCTGGTCCCGATCTTGGCTATCGAAGCGCTGCTCAAGTCCATGGGTAGCTTGCCGATTAATCTCAAAGTGCTGTTTGAGGGTGAAGAGGAGGTCGGCAGTCCACATTTGGCGGCCTGCATTGCGACCCATCAGCAATTGCTGGCCTGCGACCTTGCTGTAAGCGCCGACGGCGGTCAAGCAGGCGAAGATCAGCCGTCTTTGGAGATTGGCTTGCGGGGCATGTGTGCCCTGCAGATTGACGTCACGGGCGCGAACGGCGATCTGCACTCTGGTTTGTACGGTGGCGTGCTCCAAAATCCGATCGGCGCGCTGGTCCATATTCTCGACTCAATGCGCAAGGCCGATGGCAGCATCGCTGTTGCCGGCTTTTATGATGACGTTGAGCAATTGTCTGCAGACGACCGTGCCATGCTGGCCGCCGTCCCTTTTGATGCCGCCAGCTATACTGCGGCCCTAGGCGTCCCCACGCTCGTCGGTGAGCCGGGCTACACTCCCCTAGAGCGGCTGTGGGCGCGGCCGACGCTAGAGATTAATGGTATTTGGGGAGGCTTTCAGGGCGAAGGCATCAAGACCGTTATTCCTAACCATGCACACGCCAAGCTCTCATTTCGGCTCGTTGCTAATCAAGATCCGGATCACATCATACAGGCCGTGACCGATCACATCCATGCCCATACGCCAACCGGCGTCACAGTGAAGCTACAGCCCGAACTGGCACGGGGGCGACCGTATCTCATGCCCGCCGACCACTGGGGCAATCTATCGGCCGCCAAGGTACTGCAGCGGATCTATGGTAAGCAGCCGCTGTATACCCGGAGCGGCGGCAGTATTCCGGCCTGCACGATCTTGCATAGCGCGCTTGGCGTGTATACCGTCGGCTTCGCCTTTGGCCTAGACGACGAGCAATTTCACGCGCCGAATGAGTTCTTCCGTCTCAGCAGTTTCCGGCGCGGGCAAGCCGCCTACTGCGAGCTGTTCGGAGAGTTAGCGGCACACGGCGCATAATTACTCTGTCACAATCTTGACCATCAGTGTGCGCTGGCGCGGCCCATCGAACTCGCAAAGGTAGATGGCTTGCCAGCGCCCGAGCACCAGCTGACCTGCTTCGACGAAGAGCCATACGTTGAAGCCCATCAGGCTGGCTTGTAGATGTGAAGCCGAGTTATCTTCAATATGCTGGTAGCGCCGATCATTGCGCGGCGCGAGATGGTGTAGGTTCAGCAGCATATCATGTTGTACACCGGGATCCGCATTTTCCTGAATGGTTAAGCCGCAGGTGGTGTGAGGGCAATACAAGAACAGCGTGGCATTATCGACCTGGGTTTCACTAACCAGATGTTGGACTTCGTGGGTGATGTCGACAAATTCAGCTTGAGCCTGTGTTGGAACGAGGAGCTGTTGGAGCATCTGTGCCTCCGAGGGGGGGTTGTGATTGGTTAACTGGTTGTCCGCGAAGTCGTGCGATGAGCTGCACGAGGCCCCACATAAATGGCGCGACGATCACGAGCATAATCGTCAACACCACCAATTCGGCAAACAATGGATGCTGATCGATGAACCATAACAAAAATCCGTAGAGTGCAACGGTCCCAACCAGCAGACTGCTGACCAGCCCCACCCGCTGCCAGTCTTGAATCCCAGCCTGTTCTTGCGGCCGGTAAATATCTTCTAGCCAGGCTTGCGGCTCATTCGGCACGAAGCTGTACTTACCCTCAAAAATCATATCGCCAATGTCACCCAGCACATGCAGGTTGCGAACATAGCCAGTATGACTGCCGGCAGGATTTGGCCAAAGATATGAGGCGATGCGGACATTGTCGACGCGCTGTCGCCGGATATCGATATGCTCGCCCACAATTGTGTGCAGCGGCCCGCTGATAGCATCGCCTTGGTCCCAGTAATTAACCCAATGGACATGCGGCTCGCCATCATAGCTAAAGGGCAGCGTGCTGAGATCCCCTCGCAGGTCGTTAACCACCTGCAGGTAGATCGGGATCTTGGAGTGCACTGTGGCGAAAAAGTATTCAACCTTGTTGATTGGACTGCCCATCGTCACGAAATGGGTCACCTTTGCCAGCATCTGGCCAGTCTCATCGGATAGGCTCCCCGCCGTCGTCAGCCGTTGCGGACGGTGTAATCCAAGTATCGTGTCCAAGGCAATGACCGTTCCGAGACTATGTGCAAGCACGATAATGCGCTTGCAATGCGCATCGCGCAACACGTGCCGCATGACTGCCGTCGTGTTTTGCAGAATGGCTTGCTTGTGTTGGTACTTAACATCGGTCTCTTGATAGGTGACATATTGCTGCACGTCCCCTAAATGATCGCGCAGCGGCTTGAGCAAGATGGTTACTAACCCGACCGCTGCTACAGCCGCCAACGAGGCTTTTGAACGTAACAGGAAGCCCACGACCTGGACCAGCACCGCCCTCGCCACCCCCAGTGTTGCCCTCAGCCGTCCCAGCACGGTCCCGGGCACCGGAACGCTCTGGGCCTGCCGGCCGGGTTGTGTGGCTACGACGATTTGATCTGCGACGAAGCGGATCAAAACATGTAAGGGTCCGGCAAGCAAAACACTAAGGCCGCCTACCGCTAATGCCAGCAATCCTAACAAGCCCAGTATCATTACCAGAGTTGTGCCCAGGTAGCGCCACTGCTGCGCGATGTGTGTCCGCTGCCAATAGATGGCCCAGGCTTTAATTTGGGGTGCCGGCAACGGAGCGGGCGCACCGGCCACGGCCTTGGGCGGATGATCTTCTAGGTACAGCAAGAATTCATCGAATGTTCCGCCCGGAAACCGCGGATCGGTATATGTTTCTGGCTGTCCGAAGCCCCGGTAACTGTCCATCAGATGTTGCAGGATTTGCACCGACCGGCGCTGGGACTGGGATAATTGCTCTTCCTGGCGCTCGTAGCGTTGCTCAAAAATACCGTATAACGTTGCCAGACGTAGAGCTTGCATCTCACGCCAGGGTGCTTGTAACACGGCAAAGGGTCGTAGCCATTGGCGAGTAGCCCACAACACCACTGAGACAGCATTCGTGCCGCCGACGGCCAGCGGTGCCCAATACGCTTCGTAAAATCGAATGCGTGGGGTGGCCCCGACGTGCGGATTGCGGACCTCTTGATAGACAACCGTCTGTGGGTCACTCGGATCGCTGCCGGGCTCTTCATAGACATGGTGATCCAACAGGTGGGCTTCGGGATAGCGGCTCGCGTCGCTGCGATGGCGGCTGCCGATCAATCTGTCGAGCTGCTGAACAAGGCCGCTAATCTCTTCGTGGCGGCGCTGCTGGCCCATACCATGGAAATACACCACTGCCGTATAGTCTTCAACGTCGGGTTTCCCCATCCCTTTGGCTACCAGCCGTGCGTTGCTCCTCATGATGGGTGACCCTCCAGCTCAATCACGTGGGCGTTTGT
>JBBRHB010000405.1:0-5134 GCA_038223355.1 Chloroflexales bacterium | reverse complement strand
GACCCCGATACGCCCGTCAGGACCCGCGACAATCATGCCACGTTGTACGTTCATGGTGTCTCCTTGTTAGAGTCTTTGCCACGATAGTTGCAACCAACGTGCCAGAAGGGGACAGAAAAAAGGACGCCCCCACCGGATTGGTCCAGGGGGCGTCCTATAAGGTCAGCGCGGTTAGATATTATTGTTTGGACTCTGGGGGTCCAGGGTCGGGTCAGTCGCGCGGCGAATATTGCCTTCGATACTACCATCATCTAGCGTATCACTACCCATGACACCAGTCGTTGGCTCACCACTGCCACGGCTGTCACTCGCGTGGCCGCCCGAGCCAGTCCGTCCAGTATAGCCGGGCTCACTGGTGTAGGTGCTGCCCGTCGTCCCGGTCGCGTGATCTTCGACTTCCTTGCCTGCTGTGTCGGCGACGGCACCGCCGGTCCCGCCGACAACCGCGCCCGCCACCCCGCCGATTAGTGCGCCAACCGGACCGCCTACGGCACCCATGGCAGCGCCGGTCATAGCACCGGCGGCACCACCACCAACCGTGCCGATCTTGCTCGAGTCATCATAGGCTTCGGTTGCGCTTTCACCGGTGCCGGCCATACCAGTATTCGAGACATTATCATCTAACCGGCTGAAGAGACCCTCACCATGGGGTGACCCGGCTTGTCCGACGTCGTTATCACGGTCTAGGTCAAGGCCGGTATCCGCCTCAACACGGTTGCCGAGGTTATGAAGTGGCCGTCCTGTATCGGCAGTTGCAGGCGTGGTATCGATCGTTCGTGTGGTGTAATCATGGGAGCTACCAGCCGAGCCACTCGTACTGACGTCACTACCTGTCGTGCCAGTCGTATGGTCCTGGACTTCCTTGCCAGCTGTATCAGCCACCGCTCCGCCGGTACCACCAACAAGTGCGCCAGCAACGCCACCGATTGCCGCACCGACGGGTCCACCTACGGCACCAATAGCAGCGCCGGTCATAGCACCCGCAGCACCACCGCCGACTGTGCCAACCTTGCTCGAATCATCGTAGGCTGCCGTCGCGCTTTCGTGCGTACCGCTGCCTGTGTCGCTTGTGCTACTGTAGTCACTGCCTATGCTGCGCGGGGCGGTCGAAGCACTATAATCATTGGCGGTGCTAGTCGGGGTACTGGTACGACCATAGTCACTACTCGTGCTATCGGCTGTACCCGTAGTATGGTCTTGGAGTTCTTTACCGGCAGTATCAGCAACCGCGCCGCCGGTCCCACCCGCCAGTGCACCGGCGATACCACCAATTGCGGCACCAACCGGTCCGCCGACCGCGCCAATAGCCGCACCGGTCATGGCACCGGCAGCACCACCACCGACGGTACCAACCTTGCTCGAATCATCATAGGCTGCCGTTGCACTTTCATGTGTCGTACCGGCAGGTGCGCTCGTAGTCGCCGGTCCGCCGGTGCTTTCATCGAAGCGTGACCAGCCACCCTGACGATAGTCTTGACCGCGTTGGTCCATATCAACAACGCCGTATTGATCCATGATATCGGCTGCACGCTCCGCGTTGGCATCGTCGGCCTGTACCGTCAGTAGTGCGCCACCGCGCCGAATACCTTCCGCATAGACATTAGCATCTTCTTCGGGAATACCGGCTCCGACCAGTGCCCCTAACAGACCACCCGATGCTGCACCGATGCCCGCACCTAAAGCGGCCGAGCCAAGGGCTGTCGCAATAGTACCGGCTGCGATGACCGGACCAACGCCGGGAATGACCAGTGCGCCCAAGCCTACCAATAGGCCGGTCAGACCGCCCAAGATCGTGCCGGCAGTTGCACCGGCACCGGCACCTTCAGCGGCTTCAGTGGTATCGGTGTGATCACCTGTGTCGCCGGTCGTTGTGTCACCGCCGTAGATCCGCGCTTTGGTATTGTTGGCGACAAGGCTGATGTCGTTGCTCGCGAAGCCTGCGTCGCGGAGTGCCTGGACGGCACGCTGCGCTTCGTCCATGTTGTCAAATAGTCCAACCACTTGCTTGCTTGCCATGCTCGTAAACCTCCTGTGTACGAAGCCGATTTACTTGCTTCGCTCTGCGCTACGATGCGCATCCTATTTTTCATGGAGCATGGCGTATGCCACGGCTCAAAAGCGCGCTTGTACGTGACGATACTGTCACATACAATAAAGAGTATCAGGAGGCAACGGAACGATGCAGCTGGGCTGTGGTGCACATGTGCTTGGCAAGCCTGGATTACATAGTTATGATGGACGTCGTGGCCAGCACGCGCCGCACTTGAGCGTGAGCCTAGTGTATCTCCGCGCCGTTCTCCACTATCTCGTGGAATGTGAGATCAGGATGTACCGTATGGCTGCTGATCTCGTGCCCTATGCGACGCATCCCGCTTACCCTCAGCTCCATCATCAGTTAGATGAGTGTTGTAACGAGCTTGCAGAGCTTGGACAATGGGTGATGCAGCAGCACATCCGCTTGTCTTTTCATGCACCCGCCTCGGTAGCCCTGGCTACGATCATACCTGCTGGCGTCGAGCAGGCGCGGCTACGGTTGAATGTCCTGACGGGGGTACTCGATCGCATGGCGCTTGGTCCCGAGGCGGTGGTCGTCGTGCACGTGGGCGGACTGGCGGGCGGTGCGGATGCGGCGATTGAACGCTGGCTGCGCGCCTGGGAAAGCTTGCCCGTTGCCACACAAGCTCGCCTAGCACTCGAACACGATGAGCATGGGGCAAGCCTCGCGGTTGTGTTGCGCATTCATGCGGCAACCGGTGTGCCGATCGTCTTCGACCATCTACACTGGCTGCTACATAATCCAGAAGGGTATAACCTCGCCCAAGCGCTCGAAGCGGCTCTGGCGACTTGGCCGCCGAACGTGCGCCCTAAAGCACATTTTGCAACGCCGCGGACCGAGCTACGAGCCGTGTTGAAGCCTGAGGGCGCGACACGCCGCCGGCGCTGGTTGTTAGCACCGCCGCGGCCCGGCCACCATAGCGATTTCGTGCATCCCTGGGAGTTCGCGCGCTTTGTCGAAGTCGCAGGGCACTGCCGCGAGTTCGATGTGCTGGTTGAGGCCAAAGCGAGTGATGTCGCGGTGGTGCGGCTACGAGATGATCTGGCGCGCTACGTCCCAGAGGTCGCCCAGTGGCTCTATGAGCGGGCGAGGCAATGATGACCGGAGAGCGTGCGCTGCCCGCACTAGTCGCCGTTGTTAATAACGAGAGCGACTGGCAGCACATTTGGGTGGATCACTGGTACCGGATTCCGATCAAATACGCTCCAGCACAGGTCGCAGCCTCATTTTTGGCTTTTTACCAGACAAAGAAATTTGGTACAGAAGCCTGGGCGATTCGCTATTATGCACAGGTCCGGCGTTACCGGCAGGCCAGCCGTCGGGAGATTTTACCCGAGGCACCCGATCATCCACGGGCGGCCGAGTCCTATTATGTGATCGAACTAGGGCCATTGCTTGCGTTGCCCCGCCCCATCCCAAGCCACAAACTGCGGCGCATCAGCTTCATTCCAACGACACTGGGGCGGCTGCTTGATGCACAGGAGGTCAACGATCTATGGCTGCATACTGCCACCGAGGATGTGCTATGGGCCTGGTTTCGGGATGCGGGCCTTAAAGCCGAAGGGCAGCTGGAAATCGGCGCGAGCCCGCTGCCCTAGATAAAAACTCGCCCGCATTGCTAGATACAATGCGGGCGAACAAACCCCGAAAACTCGCCCGTAAGCGTCTTCTCCCCTCGTTTCGGAGTTTACAAGCCTCCACCTCAAGCAACTGGTGTGCCAGTAGAGAGACGATTTGATGATGGCTTAGAAATAGCCCAGCTCGGCTTTGGCATCCTCACTCATGAGCGAGGGATTCCAAAACGGTGTCCAAACCAGGTTGATCTTGATATCCTCGATCTCAGGATAGACCGAGCGCAGGCTCGTGACCTCTTGCTTAGCCTGACTAATAATCTCGGGACCGGCCGGGCAGGCCGGGGTCGTCAAGGTCATATTAATATTGATGCTCTTACCTTCGTTGGCCACATCAACACCATAAATCAAACCTAAATCAACGACATTCAGCCCGATTTCTGGATCAACCACATTCTTAAGGGCCGCACGTATCATCTCTTCGTTAACCATTCCAAACCTCCATTGACCGGCAGCAAAAGCGCCCCGGTCAAGCCTATAAATCACCTGACGGCACAATCAGCGTCAGGATGTCATCTCGTTGTAGCGGCGTTGCTCCGCCTTGTAATTTGCGAATATCTACACCACCCCGATATACGCCGCCGCCCACAGGCATCGCGCCGGGCTCGGCCGGCAGATGGGCGTTCAGAGCAGGATAGCGTTCAACCAGCTTTTTAAGTGCTTCGGCGACCGTCGTGGCATCAAGTGCGACGCGATCATTAAAAGCAGCAAATGGACGGAGCGCGTTCGGCAACAAAATAGTAACTGCCATAGTATCCTCGCATTAGAGCTGGAACTCGGTCGGCGCGGAGTCGATCTCGTGCATCTCGCCGGAGTCGCGGCGACGATCAATGCGGTATTTCTTGACCGCAGCCTTGAGTGTACCCAAAGCAAGCGTTGCGCAGCGTGGTCGCGTCGAAACCACGTCTCGGCCCAACTCGTCGATCATCTCGTTATAATCGAGCACATCAACCGCGTCGAGCGGCTGACCGTTCATTTTTTCTAACAAGATCGAAGCGGCGGCCTGTGAGATCGTGCACCCTTCGCCCTCGAAGCGCACATCAGCAATATGCTCGTTGGCTCGGTCGACATTCAGGTAAATGGTGATGACATCGCCGCAACCGGGATTGCCCCCGGGCATCGTCACATCCGCCGGCTCCAAGCTACCATGCTGCCGCGGTTGCTGGTAGTGGTCCAAAATAAATTCGATTTGTTCCTGACGATCCATTTAATATTCCATCCCACACGTATGCTCAGGGTACCGCGATCTGCACCATATCGTCAACGACCTTGACGGCGTAGACCGGGATTGGCTCGGTCGCAGGAAGCGCCCGTACCTTGCCGGTTCGCAGCGCGAAGATCGCGCCGTGCAACGGGCACTCGACTGTACAGTCATCGCTATCAAGTTCGCCCTCAGATAGTTGCGCATACTCATGGGAGCAGACGTTGCCGATCGCATAGAGCGTGC
>JBBRHB010000404.1:0-5143 GCA_038223355.1 Chloroflexales bacterium | reverse complement strand
ATAAAAAGGGCGGGGGCGGGGCCGGCGCGGGTAGCCCAGCGTGATGGTTAGACAGGGCCGGTAGGGTACCTTGTTGAGCTCGTTGGTCAAGCGGGCCGTGGACTCCGCGCCGAGGTTGCTGGCTTCGATCAAGGCAGCAGTTTGGGGAGCGGGCGGTGTCATCAACACGGCATCGAAACGTCCTAGATCGTGCTCCCCGGCCCAGATGGTCCAGCCGGTTTCACCGCGCTCTATATGCGTGACTTGCTGGCCAAAGCGTACATCAAGGCCGCGCGCTAGCTCCTTCGCCAATTGGGTATTACCTTCTTCCCATGTCCATTTTGACTCTGTCAAAAGCTTAGCATCACCTGGACCGATTTTGCCGTCGCGGTCGAAGGTCCACACTGGGAGGTCGATGTTGTGCAATGACTCATGGGCAAGGGTGGTGGTTAACAACTCGCGGAGTGGGGCCGACGGCGTTTTGACGTATTGAGCCCCATGGTCGAAGGTGGCTCCATTAAAGCGCCGCGTGGCAACTCGCCCGCCGACGCCGCGGCTCTTCTCATAGATTACAATTTCCAAGCCAAGCTTCATGGTGCGCAGCCGTTGTGCTGCTGCCAGCCCAGCAACTCCTGCGCCGATAATCGCTAATTTCATTTAAATCCTTTCGCTGCCTTCATTATAGCGGTGTGAGCGCTCGCCAGTCGATACAATGATTGCTGATGTTCAATTGGTAAGAGGGAACTTGAGTTATAGAATATATGTGCTACGATTACGTGGGGTTCCACATGACATTTGGGTTACGATGCGCTGCCGTTTCTAGCGATGGTACGGTCGAAAGAGGTGAGACCGTAGTTGTCACAGCCGTGTGTTAGAGTAGCTCATGAAGAAGATCTCTGGTCCATATCCTTGACTATAGGACAGGTAGCCACCCGGCTAAAAGGTGGACACTAGGACTGGTGATCTAGGGTATGATGCATGTGAAGTGAGTCGATGGTGTGAGCTTAGGCCGGACCGGTCCTAGTTGTAGGTCCGGTCCGTATGGTCCTGTGGAGGCTTATGAGTGTAATGAAAAGCGAGTGGTCGGTCACGGACGCATACCAATATGACCGGAGTTCCCCGTTGCGGTGGATTATTGGGCACCTGCTGCGCTACCCGTATTTGCCATTATTGGTCATGTTGTGTGGCCTTGGCGAAGCAGGGTTGATGTCGGCCGTGCCGGTGCTGATCGGGCGAGCCTTTGCGATTCTAACGGGCCCGAATGCGACGGAGCACGCATTGCTGGTGATCGGGTTCCTCATCTTGGGGGCTCGCACCCTGCAGGGGGTCTTTGGCCTGTTATCTTCAGTCAATGTTGAAATTATTGCCCAGCGAACCGAGCGGGATGCGCGCGACGAGTTAGTGCGCAGCCTGCTGGGTAAGTCGCAGACCTTCCATAATCGCCAACAGGTTGGTGACATTATGGCGCGAGCGACGAACGATGTGCGCCAGCTCAACGCGATGATCAATCCGGGGATGAGCCTCATCTTTGGGTCGATGCTTAGTCTGGTTGTACCGCTGGTGACGATTGGCTTTCTGAAGCCGGTGCTCTTGATCGCGCCGCTGATCTTTACGGTCACCTTCTTTTTCGCGTTGCGGCGCTATATGCAGCAGCTTAACCCGGTGGTCGGGGCCGAGCGTGGTCAGTTTGGGGTTATGAATGCCGGTCTGGCCGAGTCGATCAGTGGGATCGAGGTGGTTAAGGGCTATGCACAGGAACCGCAGGAGCGTGAGAAGTTCAGCCGGAACGCACGGCGGTTCCGTGATTTATTCGTGCAAGAAGGCATTATTCGCGCGCGCTATCTGCCGCTGCTGCTGTTCGGCATTATGTTCGGTGCGGCCTTTGCTCACGCGCTGTGGCTCTACCATGATGGGTCGATACCGGTCAGCACGGTGATCGCCTATATGGGGCTGTTGGGGGTACTGCGCTTCCCAACCTTCATTTCGATCTTTACCTTTTCGCTGGTCCAGATGGGCATCGCCGGTGCTAATCGCATCTTGGAGTTGATTAATACGGAGACCGAACTCGACAAGAACACGGGCGGACGTGTGCAGCCGATGGAGGGCAGACTGCAGTTTGAGGGCGTGTCGTTCGGCTATGGTGATAACGAGATTTTACATAACATTAGCTTTAGCGCGGCACCGGGCGAGACGGTCGCGATTGTGGGTCAGACCGGGGCGGGCAAGTCAACGCTGACCAAGCTGGTTAACCGTGTGTATGACGTTACGGCCGGTCGGGTATTGGTTGATGACATCGATGTGCGTGACTGGGATCTGGAAGCTCTGCGCGGCCAAATCTCGACGATTGAACAGGATGTGTTCCTGTTTTCGCGCACCGTTGCCGAAAACATTGCCTTCGGGGTCAGTAATGCTACACGCGAGCAGATCGAGCAGGCGGCGCGCGAGGCCCAGGCGCATGACTTTATCATGGGCTTTCCTGAGGGCTATGATACTGTCATTGGTGAGCGCGGTGTGACCTTGTCGGGTGGCCAGCGGCAGCGGCTCGCGATTGCACGCGCGTTTCTGACCGATCCACGCATTCTGATCCTAGACGACTCGACTAGCGCCATTGATAGTGCGACCGAGGATCAGATCCAGCGGGCGATGAGGCGGGTCTTGCAGGGCCGGACGACGCTTTTGATCACGCATCGCCTGTCCCAAATTCGCTGGGCCGACCGCATTCTGGTACTGCGGCGCGGACAGCTGGTTGATCAAGGATCGCATGACGAGCTGTTAGAACGCAGCGAGGCCTATCGTCGCATTTTTGCGCGGTACGAGGGCGAGACCGAACCGGTCAACGTGACAGTACGATGAAGCAGCGGATGAGCACCGGTACCAATAATCGACATATAGTACTTCCGGAGGTTGCATGGGCTTCATCTTAGAGGGACTGGATGCTGAAGGTTATGATCGAAATTATACTGACGGCGAGCTTGTGCGCCGCATTAGCGCCTATTTCCGTCCTAATGGTCGCCGCATTCTCGCAGTTGCGCTGCTGATCGTGTTCGCATCGGTAATGGATACTGCGGTGCCGATCTTGATCTCCAAAGGTATTGATGCACTTACGGGCGATCCACGGTTGGCACTGCTGATGGGCCTCGCCGTTACAGTCGGTCTGCTGAGTTGTTTGTCGTGGGCCTTTAACTTTTGGCGCCAGCGGCTGTCGGCCGAGGCCGTTGGTGATGTGGTACTGGCGCTGCGGGAGGATGCCTTTCAGGCGGTGACCAAGCGCGACCTCTCATTCTATGATGAGTTTCCCTCGGGCAAGATCGTTAGCCGCGTGACTTCC
Source organism: Chloroflexales bacterium (assembly GCA_038223355.1). Taxonomy (GTDB): domain Bacteria; phylum Chloroflexota; class Chloroflexia; order Chloroflexales; family Kallotenuaceae; genus JACDGP01. Next base: position 1,836 of record JBBRHB010000404.1, on the reverse strand, counting down.
GACACGCAGGACTTTTCGTCGGTCGTCACACTGGTGATGGACTTGCTGGGCCAGGTGCTGCTCGTCGTTTTGATCCTCGGCTATCTGTTCTCGATCAGCGTCAGCTTGACGATGCTGACCTTGATTATGGTGCCGCTCGTGGCGGCAACTGCGTTGGGCTTCCGGACGATCGCACGGCGCATGATCCGACGTTCCCGGCGGGCGCAGGCCAACGTCAATTCGCGGATTCAGGAGTCGGTCAGTGGTATCGCCGTGGCCAAAGGCTTTCGCCAGGAGGGCGCGATCTACGAAGACTTCAAGGGTACCAACCGGCAGTCCTATCATGCTTCGCTGCGCGCCGGTTGGACCTTTAGCTCGATCTTCCCAATCCTCGATATTGTTTCGGGCATAGGGTTGGCGATCGTGGTGTATTTTGGTGGGGTGCGCGCCTTGCATGGGGCCGTTACCGCCGGGGAGTGGTATTTGTTCGTGCAAGGGCTGGCGATCTTCGTCTTCCCGCTGACCAGTATTTCCTCGTTCTGGTCGCAGTTCCAGCAAGGGCTCTCGGCCAGCGAGCGAGTCTTCGCGCTGATCGATGCCGAGCCGAAGGTGGTGCAGACGGCGGACGAGCCGGTTGAGAGTATCCGGGGGCAGATCGATTTTGAGCATTTGCGCTTCGCCTATAATCCCGAGTCGGTGGTACTGCCCGACTTCTCGTTGCATATTCCGGCGGGCGAGACGCTGGCAGTCGTAGGACATACCGGTGCCGGCAAGTCGAGTCTGGCCCGTCTGATTGCGCGCTTTTATGAGTTCCAGGGTGGGCGGATCTTGATCGACGGTCGTGACATTCGGAGCTTTGATCTGGCGTCCTACCGCCGCCATATCGGGATTGTGCCGCAGTCTCCCTTCTTGTTCTCGGGCACCGTCGCGGAGAACATCCGCTATGGGCGCCGTGATGCGAGCGAAGAAGAGTTGAACCGCGTGGCGCATCAGATTGGCGGGGGCGAGTGGGTTGACCTGCTGGAGTATGGTCTCGACACGAAGGTTGGTGAGCGTGGCGGGCAACTCTCGATGGGCCAGCGCCAGCTCGTCGCACTGTCGCGCGTGCTGCTGCATAATCCCTCGATCTTGATCTTGGACGAGGCAACGGCCAGTGTCGATCCGTTTACCGAAGCGCAGATCCAGGATGGACTTGATTTGGTGATGGCGGGGCGGACGAGCATTGTGATCGCGCACCGTTTGTCGACGGTCAAGCGGGCTGATCGGATCATTGTGCTTAAGAACGGCGAGATCATCGAGTCGGGTACCCATAATGGCTTGTTGCGGCAGGGTGGGCATTACGCCGAACTGTATAACACGTATTTCCGCCATCAGTCTGCTGATTATAATCCCGAGGCTGTGCCGGCGTGATGGTTTGGTAGTGATCTGATTCTAGGCTACTTTACTGGCCCGGGCTTCGGCTCGGGCCTTTTTTGCTTTGAGCCCCTCTCTTTTGCGGTTACTATACGTGTACGGCGCATTTTTCTTCATCCATTCGCACTCCCAGCTCGGCATGCGCTTTCTGCCCACTCCACCCAATGCGGAGGCCGGCATCGTCGTCGTTGCATAGAAAGGCACATGATGAGCGAGTACACAGCTGACGCACTGGGCGAGTTACTGGACACCATGTACCGCACCGAGTCGCGCCGCATTCTTGCGACTCTCATTCGTCTGCTGGGCGACTTCGACCTCGCCGAAGAGGCGTTGCACGATGGCTTCCGCGGCTCGTGCGCGCCAAGGCCAAGATCCGCGACGCGCGCATTCCCTATCAGGTGCCGTCGCAGGCCGAGCTTCCCGCACGTCTCGAAGCGGTGCTCC
>JBBRHB010000403.1:0-5147 GCA_038223355.1 Chloroflexales bacterium | reverse complement strand
CGGCGGCGTGGTGGCCCAATCGAGCGGGGAAATCTCAGGCGGCCGACTCAACTCATCCATGCGGGTAGCTTCTCGGATCACCAGCACGCTGTCAAATCGGCTGTTCGTGTGCTACCCGACCGTCGCTCCGCAGGAGGGGCCTGAACGGATACCAGCCCTAGGTGTCGGATAAATGGAACAAGAATCTATCACACAAATGAAGCAGGTGAGACTGTTGCCGGTGAGACCGCTGCGGATAGTGGGCTACGGCGGGTAAGCTTTCGGCCAAGCGCGATGCCTGGTCGTTCTATCCAGCGCTCGGTGACGGTGGCCACGGGCAAGAGCACCAGCAGCCATACCGTAATCCTGAGTAGGGGATTAGGCAGTGCAGGTATGGCGGTGAGAACCATGATGTGAATCAGATACATACTGTATGAAATGCGTCCCAGCGATTGTAGTGGCGCAGGCGCAGGCCGTCGCTCAACGCGGCAGAGAAGTAAGACAGCCAAGACCGCTGCAATAAGACTGATCATCTCCAAGAAAGCGTGAAGGTGGCTGAGGGAACCTAACAGGGTGGCAATCATCAGGGCCTCGACCAGCAACCGTCCATGACGTCGATCGATATCACCACTCAAGACACGAGAAGCTAGCGTACCACACCACATAATCGCCAGTGTGTGCGGCACTAACATCAGGGCACCCAACGCGGTGCCGATCGACGGAGCCACCGGACTAAGCAAGGTTGTTGCAAAAACTCCACCAATCAGCACCAAGCTGACTACTACCGTCTTCTGATAGAGGTGGAAGAACAGGAGCGCGATCAGCAGTGCATAAAAGACCAATTCATAACTGAGCGTCCAGGCCACGGAGAGGATGGGCGCACTGGCAGAAAAGAGCTGGAGCATCGTCAGGTTGACCATCAGGTCATGCATTGTGATGGGTGCCACAAAGACCGAAACCGGCAAGAGACCCCATAGCCGAAGCATGACCGCTGCCGCCAGGCAGGACAGGTACAAGGGAAACAGCCGACACATACGGCGAACGGCAAAGCGCCACGGTGCTTCCGTCTGCCGCAAGGTTAGAGGAATGACGAAGCCACTGACCACAAAAAACACGTTGACAGCAAAGCTGCCAAGGGCGTAGGGAGCCAGCCAAGCAAAACCAACGAATAGTTGTGAGGCATGGGCCACGACGACAGAAAGGGCTGCGAGGCCACGGAGAGCATCGAGCCAGGTAAAACGGCGCATGGACGATCCTGTAGACGATTTTCTTACCATACCATGCTGGCCGATGACTGCCCATAGTCAGGCCGGGTGATTGACGCTAGTACGAGGTCATGGTCATCACGTGGGACTACCATGACCTTTGCAAGGTGGTCAACGGGCGCATTGGCCTATTACGGACGGTGGGTCCAATGGATACAATGCTTTGGAACAGCGAGATTGCGCTTACAGCATCAGCCCAGCGATCGCTTCTAAAGGAAACTACCACTCATTATGCGCCGTTTATTCACGTTGATGTACTGGCTTGGCGCCTATGCCCACTCACGCGGCCTGCGTGTCGCCCTACAGTTTTTGGTTAGCTATGTACTATGTAGGATGGGCATCGGCCCATCCGAATTCATGATTGGCGGTGTAGTATATAGCTATTGTCGCGCTGAATACAATGCAAGCTGGGCGGTTGAGCGTGCAGTAGAGCTTCCCTGGACACATGCCCTCTTGCACGAGTATGCCGGCAAGCGCATTCTTGAAGTCGGCAACGTACTCGCGCACTATGGACCGATTACTCATACGGTCATTGATAAATACGAAGTCGGGCGAGGTGTAATCAATCAGGATGTGATGGATATCCCGTCCACGTCGCGCTACGATCTGATCGTCAGTATTTCCACAATAGAGCATGTCGGGTGGGATGAGATACCACGCGAGCCTGAGAAGTTACTGCGTGCCATTGAACACCTGCGCAGCTTACTCGCACCGGGTGGATGCCTAGCGGTGACACTGCCAATTGGCTATCACTCTCACATTCCTACGTTTCTCGAGGATGGCAGGTTGCACTTCACATCCGAATACTTTTGCAAGCGTATCTCGCGCGATAATCAGTGGATTGAAACTGACTGGCCTGCTGTACGCGATGTCCATTATGACACTCCGTTCGCGGCGGCCAACGGGCTCCTGTTTGGCATCGAGCGGGCTCCTTCAGTCCACGGGGGGTCTGATGCTCGTTGAACGGCCTTGATGCTGGTGAGTTTATAACGAATGACAAAGGTGCCCGGCTCAGAAAACTAGGCTAGCATAGTTGTGATGGCTCCGTCAGTTAGGACCTTAGCTTGCTGCCGCGCATGGTAGAGTTCTAGCATGTCACGCTCCCTCCATATCGGCATATCGGCTCGGGCTATGAGTCACCCGCATGGAGGGGTAAAAGAGTATGTCACGGCGATCATTCGTGAGCTTGTGGGCCAGAGATCGCACCACCGGTTCTCGATCTATTATGCCGACCCGAAGCTGCTTGGCTCGAATCCCGAGGCGGAGGAAATTTCTCTTTCTGCATCCCATAAACTTGTTTGGGACCACTGGGCTTTACCCCGCCGACTTGCACGTGATGCTCCGGATGTCGTCTGGTTTCCCCAGAATGTCAGCTCGTGCGGTCTCTCATTACCGACAGTCGTGTCGGTCATGGATATGCTCTATTTCCAGGTGCCAGAGTTTCAAAAGCGGGAATACGCTTGGCTCGATACTCTCTATATGCGAACCTGCATTCCCCCTTCGTTGCGTCGAGCCCGTGCAATCATGACAATTTCAGACTGGACCGCTAAAGATATTACTCGTTTGCTTAAGATCCCACCGCAGAAGCTAAAAACAATTCATCTGGCTCCGAGTACCCATTTCAAACCCTTACCGGAAGACCAATGCTTGGCGGTACGCGCCAAATATGGGCTATCGCAGCCGTTCTTTTTCTATGCGGGAACGTTGTCCCCGCGGAAAAACATTCAAGTGCTTCTCGAAGCATTTAGCCAAATTCAGCATGATGTGCCACATGATCTCGTGCTAACCGGAAGACCCGGCTTCCTTGAAATACCTTTGGAAGCGCTCGTAACGAAGTATGGCATCACGGGACGCGTTAAGCGGCTCGGCATTGTTCCGACCAACGATCTCGTCGCACTTTACAATGCGGCTGATGCTTTTGTTTTCCCATCGTTGTACGAGGGTTTTGGGCTACCCCCACTGGAGGCTTTTGCCTGTGGCTGTCCTGTTATAAGCTCAAATGCAACTTCGTTGGCAGAGGTTGTCGGCGACGCAGCCCTAACATTCGAGCCGCACGATGTACATGGTGTAGCTCGCCACCTGAGAGTGATTGCAACCAATACGAAGGTGAGGGGCCAACTCGTTGAGGCCGGGTTCACACGCGTTAAACAGTTCAGCTATCTACGTGCCAGCCGAGAACTGCTAACGCTTTTAGAGAGTGCGGTCCCATAAGCTACATGGACCACTTTACACAGTCACGTATCACACGACCCGGCAGATGGATCGTGTTAATTGGAAGACAACCTAATGGAAGTCTCGTGGAAATCACGCACCGCAGCCGACCAAGCACAGCCGAAGGTACCGGAAAGGTCATTTATACCACGGAGCGCTAAACTGCTTCTCTCTATCCTTTTGCTATGGTTTGTGATGCGCCTGACCAACCCGGCTGCGCTATGGACAGCGTTGCGCTCCATTGATATACCCCTCATGAGTGTAACCATTCTGATGTACTTCCCGGCCCAGGCCCTGGCTGCCTATCGCTGGAACTTTTTGCTCAAGCAGCTTGGACGTCCGATCTCGTTCTGGGCACTGCTGGGGCACAATGTGCGCGGTCAAGTTTCGACATTAATTCTACCGGGGCAAATCAGTGGTGACCTGGTGCGCGCTGCGGGAGCGGCGCGGGGTCAAAACGGAAAGGTAACGATTGCCCTCTCAGTCGTCATCGATAAAGTTGCCTTTCTGATTGCCGTTATAGGATGCGCTTTGTTAGGATGGGTGGAGCATGGACCGCTTTCACAATTTCGCAGCATGTACGTGATTCTTGGCAGCGCGGCCATGCTGGCGCTGGTGTTGCTGAGCTTATTATGCCGTTACAGACCAAGCCGAAGCGTTCAGTGGCTAACGTACTTACAACAGCGGTGGCCAGGGCTGCTGCGCTACAGTTCCATTCTGGAAGAAGTATGCACCGTGCCTCGTATAAAAGTGGGCACGATGGGCCAGGTTCTTGCATTTGCGCTTGCACTACAAGCTTTCCAAGTCATGGGAAGCTATGTTCTGCTGCGAGCAATGCACATTTCAGTTGACATCGGAGATTGGGCGGCGATTAATGCTTTTGTTGCACTGGCCCAAGTCCTACCATTGAGCATCGGTGGCCTTGGCATTCGAGAGGGGTTGTTTGCCGGAACGCTTGCACTGTTTGGGATTGCGGTGTCAAAAGCAACCGCTTTTTCCTTGGTTGGGTTTACACTCAACGTACTACTTATCCTGATGATGTGGTTATTGTTAGGAGTCGTTCCCGCAGGGCTAAAACGTGTAGCCGAGCGTTCCGCCCTTTAATTGTCGTACGTACACTTCACGATGTTGTCCTCTCGCTACACGAGTTGATACCACATGCACAGACCGTTGACCGCAGATCAATCAGGGCTTACGTTACCCATCCGGCGACTTGGACTATCACCGGCGACATGGCAACTGGTCGCTGTATGGAGCATCTTACGCATCTTAACCATCGTGTGGGCATCGCTGATTGCACCGCTGCATCCGATGACGCAACGGGAGCTACGAATCTCGGCGTGGCCACCGTCTCTCCCGTTGGGACGCTGGTTGGAACGTGTCGTAGTGGCCCCATGGGAGCGATGGGATGCCGTTTACTATGTTCGCATTGTCAGTCAAGGCTATCGTGCCGACGATGGAACAGCGCAGTTTCATCCGCTGCTAGCATGGCTAGCGACTCCGATAGCCCGTGTGACCGGACAGCCATTGCTAGCCCTCCTCTTGATCAGTTCATTTGCCGGTGTACTGCTGCTGGTAGCCTTTGAGCGATTGGCCCGCCTTGATATGAAGCCCAGTGCGGCCCGAAGCGCCGCGCTGCTCATGTTGTTCTCGCCGCTGGCCGTTATTTTGTTTGCACCCTATACAGAAAGC
>JBBRHB010000402.1:0-5153 GCA_038223355.1 Chloroflexales bacterium | reverse complement strand
ATAGGCCATGGCAAGCACTTGTTTATTGAAAAGCCGATGACTACGACCGTTGCCGACGCCGATGCGATCATCGCGGCCTGTGCTCAGAGCGGGCTGGCACTCTCGGTTGGTTACCAGCAGCGCTACCGTGCTGTGCCACGCGGCGCCTACGAACTCATCCGCAGCGGCGCGATCGGCAAGGTCCACACGATCCAGTTTTCCCAGACCTTTCAGATGTTCACCGATCCGGCTTTTGGTGGCGACTGGTCGTGGTGGGGCAAGCCCGAAAGCGTCGGTCACATTCTGGCAGGCGGTGTCCATGCGATCGACCTCTGCCGTTGGATGCTCGGTGCCGAGGTGGTGACCGCGTTTGGCCACTCGCGCACGTTCCGCGACGCACATGAGCCCGAAAACACGACGATGGCGCTGCTAACCTTTGACAACGGCACAATCATGTCGCTCTGGGCCAGCGGTGCGTGCCCGACGCCCGGCTTCCCCGGGCTGACCTTCCGCGCGGAAATTATGGGCGAGACGGGCATGATCGATATGGACGCGTATGACAAACTGCAGTTGGCCAACGACGGCTCGTGGCACACGGTGACCGAGCAGCCCCCTGTTGAAACCGAGCATGCGGCGACCGCCTTCCGCTTCCCGCGGATGCAGGCATATGTGGAGCAACTCGCGGCCTACACCGATGCGGTCCTGAGCAAGAGCCCGCCACCGGTCTCCGGGGCAGACGGACGTGCTGGGGTGGCAATCGCGCTCGCGCTCCTCGAGTCGTCCCATACGGGGCAGGTCATTTCACTGGCGTGAACCGCCACGCATGGCGGCGAGAAGACGACTATGTTGGCCTCGCCGCTGATAAACGTTCCATCTGATGAACTAGCAGGTTCTTGATTTGAAACACTATCAGCGTTTATAGTAGCAGTAATCTCCGGAGAGGCCCGAAACCGTTCACGAGGGAGCTCCATGTTTCGCCTGGCCTGTATCAGTTGTGAATGGCAGTCCGACGATGCCGATCTCACCGGATGCCCTGTCTGCGGGGGAACGATCGATGTCCGTTATGAGACAGCACAGATTTCGATCGATACCACTCTGCCGGGCATCTGGCGCTACGCCACGCATTTGCCGATCCGAAACAGCGGCTTTGCCATGAGTCTGGGCGAGGGTGGTACGGCCCTGCTCCAAGCAGCGTGGCTGGGCAACGGGCTAGGGCTGCCCGAACTGTACTTCAAGATCGAAGGTGCAAACCCAACCGGCTCATATAAAGATCGTATCGCCGCAGTAGGGATTGCACGGCTGCGTGAGCTAGGTAAACGGGCATGGGCGGCTACATCTTCTGGCAACGCCGGGGCAGCTATCGCGGCCTACGGCGTGCGAGCCGGCCTTGAGGGCTATCTATTCACACTCGAAAAAGCCGCGCGCGCCAAGATCGCCCAGATCCTGGCCTACGGACCACACGTCTTTGCGGTCGAGCGGTTGGGCTATGACCCGATGGTTGAACAGGCGACCTGGCGCAACATCCGCACGATTTGCGACGCAAACAATTGGATGATGCTGGTCACCGCACGCCGATTTAGTCCACATGCAATGGAAGGGGTTAAAACGATTGCCTATGAAGTCTGTGAGCAGCTCGGGACGGCCCCCGATGTGGTCTATGTCCCGGTCGGCGGCGGCGGCCTGCTAAGCGCGACCTGGAAGGGCTTCGTCGAATGGCAGGCCGCCGGGCGGATCGACCGCCTGCCACGGATGGTTGCTGTGCAGCCAGCGGGCTGCGATGCCATAACCCAAGCATGGCAGGCCGGTCGGGACGTCCAGCCGATCAATGGCTGCACGAGCAGCATCTCGGGTCTGCAGTTGACTGCTCCGCCCGACGGCGATCTGGTCCTGCGCGCATTACGTGAGTCGGGCGGCTGGTCGCTCTCGGTGCCAGATGACGAAACCTTCCGCGCCCAGGCCGACCTCGCAGGCCGTGAAGGTCTATTTGCCGAGCCGGCTGCGGCCATTACCCTGGCGGGCGTGCGCGCGGATCGGGCTGCAGGACGACTGCGGGGCGACGAACGGGTGGTCTGTCTGCTGACCGGCATCGGCTTCAAAGATGCTAACGCGCTGCAGCAGATGGTCGAGAGCCGTACAGTCCAGACAATCAAGGTCGAGGAGATTTTGGGGATAGCCTGAAGTCACCTCTAGCCGACAAGGACCGTTTATGGATCATGATCTGCCAGCTGGGCGACTGCACGGGAAGGTAGTCATCATTACCGGTGGTGGTACCGGCATTGGGCTCGGGATCGCGAGCAGTTGTGCCAAACAGGGTGCAGCCGTAGTGCTGGCGCAGCGGCGCGGCGAGATCGCCGAACGTGAAGCCGCGCTCCTAAGGACCAACGGCCACCGTGCGCTAGGTATGGCGTGCGACGTGAGCCAGCGCCCCAAGGTGCGCGCGCTGATCACCGCTGCTATCATGGCCTTCGGGCGGCTAGATGTGATGGTGAACAACGCTGCGCTCACGGGTAGCGCCGCTGAGGCGCGGCCATTTCTGGAGGAGAGCGACGAACATTGGCAGCGAATCATCGACGTCAACCTGAATGGCGCGTTCATCTGTACCCAGGAAGCCGCTCGCCACCTCGTCGCGCAAGGCTCGGGCGGCAGCATCATCAATATTTCTTCAGTAGCGCAGTTCGCCGCGCAGGAACATGCCGCGCCTTACTGCGCCAGTAAGGCCGGTCTCGACGGACTGACCAAAGTAGCCGCCATTGAACTTGCACCCTATGGTATCCGCGTCAACAACGTTGCTCCTGGCGATATTGATACTGAGGCCAGCCACGATGTCGTCAAACAGGCGGATGACCGTGGCGCGGCCGGCAAGTTCTTTCGTTATACCCCACTTGACCGGCGTGGACGTCCGGAGGAGATCGGCCAGGTGGTCGCTTTTCTGGCCAGCGCGGATGCCAGTTTCGTCACCGGCGCGACGTGGTTGGTCGATGGGGGCTTCCTGAGTTACTGAATGGACTACGACGCGATCATCATAGGGGCCGGGCATAATGGGCTCGTCGCAGCCTTTTACCTGGCGCAAGCCGGACTTAGTATCCTGGTCGTTGAGGCGCGCGAGGTAATCGGCGGCTGTTGCGTTACCGAGGAGTTGATTCCTGGCTTCCGTTTCTCCACGTGCGCGAATCTCGTTTGGGCACTGCGGCCAAAGATCATCAGGGATATGCGCCTGTACGAGCGCGGTTTGACCGTTGACACGCGTCAGATGCTGCGGCTGTTGCCGGACGGTCGCTACCTCTATTCGGGGCGTCTAGCAAGTGCCGCACCGGGCGAGGAGCTTACCGCTTTGCAACGCCAGATTGCGGATTTCTCGGCCGTCGATGCGGCGGCGTTTCCCGCCTGGCAGGAGTTTCTGGGGCGGCTAACACGCCTGTTCGGCCCATACTTGCTCCGCCAACCGCCGCACCTGCATGAGATTTACGCCAATTGCGATGATCCCGCCGACCGTCAGGCCCTCGATATGGTCCTGACCAACTCCGCCGCCGGGCTGGCCGACCATTTCTTCGAGTCGGAGATGTTGCGCGATGTAGGTGTGGCCGCGGACATAGGTGATATCCACGACATCGGCACCGGGTTGCTCTTCGCCCTGACGACCGCGCTGGGAACATACAGCGAGACCGGCCAGCAGGTGCCCAACGGCTATGTGCGCGGCGGAATGGGCCAAGTTACTGCCCTGATGGCCGAGGCAGCCCAAGAGTACGGGGCCCAAATCCGCTGCGGCTGTGCCGTAGCGCGCATCCTGATTGAGGGTGGACGCGCGCAGGGCGTCGAGTTGACGTCCGGCGAGCACATCCCAGCACGGCTGGTCATCTCCGATGTCGATCCCAAGCGTACATTCCTGCGCCTCATCCCGCCGGGACAATTAGATGATCGTTTTATTCGGCGTGTACGTGGGCTCCAAACCAATGTCGCCGCCGGCCTCAAGCTCCATTGTGCCCTCAGTGAGGCCCCGGAATACCGTATCGCCGCCGGCCTTAATGAGCAACAGCTCTGCGAGGCAACGCTGATTATTGCGCCAAACCGGGCCTATCGCGAGGCGGCATGGAGAGTGGCAAGCCGTGGCGGACTCCCTGACCAGCCACTGATCGCGGGGTTCATGCCCAGCGTGTATGATCCGTCGCTCGCACCACCCGGCCACTATACCTGGTCGGCCTACGTCACCTGGGCTCCGGTCCGGTTACAACAGGGTACCTGGGACGAGCGCAAAGAGGAAATGGCCGAACGCTTGTTCACCGTGATGGCGGGCTACGCGCCTAACTTCCGGCGGGCGGTTAGTGATTATGTGCTTCTGACCCCGGCGGACCTGGAAGCCCGTATGTACCTGACCGACGGTAATATCCATCACGTGGATGCGATTCCGTCACAACTGCTGTGGCAGCGGCCGCTGGCGGAAGTGTCGCAGTATCGAACCCCGCTCGAACGGCTCTACCTGTGTGGCGCGGGCATGCACCCGTGGGGTGAGGTCAGTGGCGCGCCGGGACATAACGCCGCGCACGCGATTCTAGCCGATATGGAGCAGCAGGGCGAAGCGGGGTAAGGTAAGAGTTCACGCCCTAGTGGCGTGCCAGGCCGGCCGTTGATCGATCCTAGCTTTGAGATTAGGAGTTTTGTGATGAGAGAACAACAGGGTGCTGATCACCTGGTCTACTTAAATGGCACGCTGGTGCCGCGTGATGAAGCCAAGATCTCGGTCTTCGATGCCGCCGTCATGCTCGGTGATACCGTCACTGAGTCAACCCGCACCTTCGGCCACCGGCCGTTCAAGCTCGATCAGCATATTGACCGCCTCTACAAGTCACTGAAGGTCACCCGCATTGACCCCGGCATGCCGCCCGGCGAGATGCTGGAGCTCTCACAACGCGTGCTCGATGCCAACCGGCACTTGCTTGGTCCCGAGGACGACTGCTGGTTGGTCCACAATATCTCGCGCGGCCTGTCCGTCGCGGGAGCCGACCCGACGGTTCAGCGCTCGCCGGCGACAATCATCATCTTCACATCGCCAATGCTTCTGACGGATTGGGCACCGTTCTACCTCGCCGGCTGTCACGCTGTCACGCCGATGAGCCGGGCTATGCCGGCCCAAGCACTCGACGCGCGCATCAAAAATCGTAGCCGTATGGCTTATACGT